>NZ_JBPBBA010000026.1:0-60429 GCF_050896395.1 Nioella aestuarii
CCCTGCGCCGCGCGCGGCCCCGGGCCCCAGGCCACATGATCGCGCACCATCGCAGGTGCACCGTCATCCTCGGGCCGGCAGGCACGCACCAGATCGAGGATCATCTCGACCACCGCATCGCCTACGGGCATCCGCCGCACCACCTGTTGCGCCGCCATCAATGTGTCGGCGTCGAACACCTGATGGGCAACCGCTTCTTCGGTGCCGGTTGTGGCCAGCAAGATCCCCTTCTCGGTCTCCCGATCCGGGTAGTTCACGTCAATTTTCACCAAAAACCGGTCCAGCTGTGCCTCTGGCAACGGATAGGTGCCTTCCTGTTCAATCGGGTTCTGCGTGGCCAGCACATGGAAGGGGCGCGGCAGCGGATGGTGAACGCCCGCGACCGTCACCTCCATTTCCTGCATGGCCTGCAACAGCGCTGATTGCGTCCGCGGACTGGCGCGGTTGATCTCGTCCGCCATCAACAGCTGACAAAAGATCGGCCCTTCGATGAAACGGAACGACCGTGCCCCGTCGCCGCCGGTTTCCAGCACCTCGGACCCCAGAATATCCGCTGGCATCAAGTCCGGCGTGAACTGGATGCGCGACCCGCTCAGCCCCATGACGGTTGAAAGCGTGTCGACCAGCAACGTCTTGCCCATCCCCGGCAACCCCATCAGCAACGCGTGCCCCCCCGACAGCATCGCGGCAAGCGAAAGGTTCACGACCTCTTCTTGTCCTATGATGCGCGTGGCGATGGCGGCCTTGGCCTCTGCGAGCTTTGCCCCGAGATTTTCGATCTCTTCAATGAGCTTTTCGGGGTCAGACATGGCAATGCTCCGATGAATGGTTATGTTCTCCTAGTAAAGACAACTATTGCGGCAAGCTCAAACGGCAAAAGCCAAACCCGGACAAATGATCGTGAAAGCCACCCCCGACAGCCTGATTGCGGCAGCCAAAGCCGCCCAGAAAGACGGCAAATACCCACCCGTGCACCTGTGGAACCCCGATTTCTGCGGCGATCTGGATATGGAGATCCGCCGGGACGGCACCTGGTTTTATCTAGGCACCCCGATTGGCCGCTTTCCGCTGGTCAAACTCTTTGCCTCGATTCTGAAGCTGGAGGATGGCAAGTATTTCCTCGTGACGCCCGTCGAAAAGGTGGGAATCCGGGTTGTGGACGCGCCGTTCGTTGCCGTGGATATGGATGCCGCCGGAACCGGGCGTGATCAGGTCATGACCTTCACCACCAATGTCGAGGATGTGGTCATCGCCGGGCCCGAAAACCCTATCCGCGTGGTGCGGGACGAGAGCGGAGAGCCTTCGCCCTACATCCATGTGCGCGCCGGGCTGGAGGCGCTTATCGACCGCAAGACATTCTACCGGATGATCGACCTGGGCGAAGCCCACAAGGTTGATGGCATCGAAATGTTCGGCGTCTGGTCCTCGGGTCAGTTTTTCCCGATCATCCCGGTGGCCGAGCTGGAGGGTTGAGCGGTTAGCCGCCTTGCCCCCGCAGGCAGCCGGTTGATGCGCTGAAGGGGAAGGACCAGTAGAACCGGCTATACGCCCTCTGAGGATTGCTGAACTGCGCGCAAAGCTGGAATTCGTTGCTGGCAATCCGGCGGTAGGTGAATGGCTCTCCGGTTACAGGGTCCAAAAGCGCATTGGTGGGCAAACGGGTATGTCCCGGGCAATACTCCAACAATGCCTCGATTGTCAGCACAGCAGGCAGGCCGGGTGCAGGCGTGTGTGAAGACCTTGTGTTGCAGTTAAGGACCGAGCTGATGCGTGTCAGGCCGTAGTAGCGGAGCGTGTCATGCTGATCCCGCTGCGCTTGTTCCAGCCCCCCGACGGACCAGAACCCGCCCACCATCGCCAGCACCACCACCCCGGCCACACTGGCCCCGAACCAGCGCACCGAAACCCGGCCCTGCCCCCATTCCGCGTCGCGCAGGTAGTACGTGAAAATTGAGGCCGCCACGACGCCCACGCTGAGTGACTTCAGCAAGAACTCCTGCGTCGCATCTCCGTTCAATAGCCGGTAGATCACATAGGCTGCATCCCCCAGAAACGTCAGCGCCGAAATCAGCAACGCCAGATAGGTCAACCATTTTCGCAAGGCCGATCGGCCCAGAGCAGAACCACCTTCCGCGTGCCGTTCCGACAAACGCATGAGCCACAGAAACAGCGGCATCGCCAGCACGAGCACCGAAAGCGCCCATCGGATCTGCCCCTCTACGGCCAACACGCGATAGTAGGTTTGTCCGTATTGCGGCACCCTAAGATCAATCATTGCAAACAGCAGCGAAATCAGATGCCCCGCCGTCAGGCCAAGCGCCAGGAACATCAGCGCATATAAGAATGCATCGCGTGACGCGAGATATCGGCGCGGGCGTGGCACTGGCGGCAGAAAGGGGCCGTCCGCAAAGGCCGCCAATGCGTTGTCAATGTCCCGCCGGCTCCATCCTGCCCTCGCTAGGGCCGAGGCAATCTCCTCGCGACTGCGCCCGGCGCTCAACGCCTCGCGGGTGAACTCAATCAGCTCCCTTATCGCGGCCATATCCAGTCCTCCATCTTTGGACAGTCTAGCCGACCTCGCTGTGTCCTATCTTGATCTGGCGCAATCCGGTTCGCTGCCAAACCGATGGGAGGCTCGCCATGTCTTCCCGCCGGGTCAGCGTGCGCCACCAGCCCCGTCTTTCCGCTTCTCGTTTGCCGTTCCCAGAATCCCTGCTACCTTCGCATCATGCGCGCCGTGATAGTCTTCATCTTCCTCGCAACCCCCGCCCACGCCTGGCAGTCGGGCTACGAAGGGCATCTATGCACGCTGACCCATTCCGAACCAGCAGTCGAAGTCCGGCTCACCTTTGACCCTGCAGGGCCGCTCTATACCATTACTGTGACCGCACCGGAGCCATGGCCCGAAGCCCCCTATTTCGGAATCCGTTTCGCCGGGGCAGAGCCCAACACGATCACCACTTCGCGGCACCAATTGGACACGACGGGCCGTAGCCTGACAGTCACCGACCGTGGCTTTTCCAACGTTCTGGACGGTCTGGAATTCAATGAAACCGCGAGTGCTTTTGCAGGTCTGAGCGCCGTGGATATCGACCTGGACGGTGCCGCACCCGAAGTGCAGGCTTTCCGCGCCTGCACCACCGCGCCATCCGCCTGAGCCGCTAGACCCCGCGATTGTGGCCCGGAAATCCCTCCAATCGCAGCGCAATAGATGATGGGGACTGAGACCGCGACTTCAGTTGCCCTGAACCCCATGCGGGTCCTTGACCCCGACCCTATCCAGAGGCGCCACACTCCGCGCAACTCGCGGGTCGGTGCTCAGGTCAGTTCCGCTGCCGTAGCCACAATCGCCACCAGCAACCGGGTCGCCTGTTCCAGCCGGTCGAAATCCATCAGCTCCGGCACATCGCCACTGGTGTGATAGGGCGGACCTTCGGCACCACCGTCATATAGCCCGATACACGGGAAGCCCTCGGCCTCGAACGGCATGTAATCGCTGTCCCAGATATCGGTCTGGGCGGTCGCAAGGCTCGTATGCTGCCCTGCCAAGGCCACGGCCATCTGCCCATAAGCCCCCGCCGCCGCATTGTTGGCGGGCGTTGCGTTGCCTTGATCATATTCGATGAACAAAGGTGCTGCGGGGTTGGGCGGGCGATATCCCAGCATGTCCAGGTTGACCATCAGCTCCAGCGGCCAGCGCTGTTGCGTGGCCACGGAGGCGCACCGGGCAGACCCGATCAACCCCTGTTCCTCACCGGTGAAGCCCACGCAGACAATCTGTCGGCTAAAGGTCAGCCCCGACAGGATACGCAGCGCCTCCAGCATAGCGGCAATGCCCGAGCCGTTGTCATTGGCACCGGGCGCGGACACAGCCGGATTTTCCGAGGTTGTATCCAGATGTGCGCCCACAAGGATCACCTCGCGCCCGTCCAGCGGATCGCCCCAGATCACGTTGTTGCGGACCATCCCGGCAGGCAGCGTCACCGGCTGACGTGTAATCGCCCCGCCAGGGCCAGCCGCGCCAAAGGCGCCCGCCATCCAATCCTCCACCGCGCCATAGCCCGGTCCCTCGCTCCACCTTGTGCCAAATCCTGCAAGGCTCCCCACATCCGCACGCAGCCGCGCCGGGTCGACCTGCGCCACCAGATCCGCCACCGCAGGGTTCATATCCGGAACCCGGAACTGCACCTCCGGGCGTGGCACCTTGCCAGGAGCGGCCTGTGCAAAGGCCCAGTTCGGCAGGCTGGCAGCTGCCAAGGCCCCGGCAATCAGCGTTCTACGATCGGTCATTTGTATTCCGGCTCCCGCCCCTGCATCCGCGCCATGACGGTTTCCACCTGATTGGGTGCGCCCATGATCCCGGCCTGCAACTCTGCTTCCAGCCGCAGTCCTTCCGCTGACCGGTTTTCCCACAGCGCATCGACCAAAGCCTTGCTGGCGCGCACCGCATCAGGGGATCGCGCGGACAACTCCTGCGCGAAGGCCATCGCCGCCCCATGGGGTTCATCGCTGACCCGAGTTACCAGCCCTTCGGCCAGCGCTTCCTCTCCGCTCATCACCCGTGCCGTCATGATCAACGCCTTGGCCCGGTCGGCGGGCATCAGCTTCGGCAGGCTGAGCGATATGCCCATATCCGGGATCAGCCCCCATTTGGCTTCCATGATCGACAACTTCGCCCCGGGCGCGGCAATGCGGAAATCCGCGGCCAGCGCCAGCTGGATACCCGCCCCAAAGCAAACCCCGTCAATCGCGGCAATCACCGGCACAGGCAGATTGGCCAGAGCCATCGCGGGAGCCTGAAAGCGGTTGGCAACGCCATCGGGCGGCGCCAGCATCTCGGCCTTGATCGCATCAAGTTTGCCCGCAAAGCCCATCAGAACCGAGGTATCAATCCCGGCGCTGAAATCGCCGCCCTCACCCGACAGAACCACCGCACGCAATCCCGGCTGACCGGCCAGCTTCGTGCAGGCGGCCACCAGATCCGCCAACAGCTCCAGCGTCACGGCGTTCTTCTTCTCGGGTCGGTTGAGGCGCAGTTCCGCCACCGGGCCTTCCGCGTTCAAAATCTCGATCAGGGCCATTGGCACCTCCATATCATGCCCTGCATGGGACGCCGCCCTGGCCCGACCGTCAAGCCTGACCGCGCGTCGGATCACCCCCGCGCGTGCAGAATCCGCCCGATGAGGTTCAGCAACAACTGAGCGGCAAGGATCGAGGTCGTGTCCGTGTGATCATAGGCCGGTGCCACTTCGACCAAATCGACACCCACGATCCGCTGCCTCTTTGCCAGCGCCGCCAGCAGCTCCAGCACCTCGTAATATAGGAACCCCCCGTGGCTCGGCGTGCCGGTGCCGGGCGCAATGGAGGGGTCGAACCCGTCAATGTCGATGGTCAGGTAGATATCCACCTCCGCCGGAATGCGCGCCAGAACCGCCTCGGTCCCCAGCGCGCGCATCTGCCGGACGGACAGGATGTCAGAGCCCATCCGCGCAGCGTCCTCATAGCCTTCCTTCGCAGTGGAGGACACATTGCGAATACCCAATTGCGTCAGGCCGGTGACATGGTCCTGCTCTGCCGCGCGCCGCATCGGGTTGCCGTGGCCATGCCGCACACCGTGGCGTTCATCGACAAAATCCAAATGGGCGTCGATCTGCACGATATGGATCGGCCCATGCCCGTCAAAGGCCCGCACGCAGGGGATGTTGATCGAATGATCGCCCCCCAGCACCACGGGCAGAGCGCCCCTGGCGAGGATCGCCCGAACGCCTGCCTCGATATTGGCGTGGCTCTTTTCGGTGTCGGTATGAACGATATCGGCATCGCCCAGATCGACGATCCGCGTGCCCGCGCCCAGGTAAGTCACCCCATCCTCATGGTCATAGGCCCCGGCATGACCGAAGGAAAACAAAGTCGAGGCCTCGCGGATCGACCGAGGCCCGAACCGCGCGCCGGGGCGCCACTGGGTGCCGAAATCGAAGGGGGCGCCAAGGATAGCGACATCGGCCTCCAGCCTCTCCCAATCGGGCTGGTACTCGTATTTCCCGAAGGTCGCGATGCCGGTGAAGGGCAGGTTCAGCCGCCCGCTCTCATATCCATGTGCCATGTGCCGTCCCTTTCAAACCTGCAACCAGCTAACCGCCCGGCGCGCAGGCTGGCAAGGGGCGGCCAAAATCCTTGCAAGGATTTTCCAACGCTCTTGCAAGAGCGTTCCCCGCTTGACGGCGATCCCCCGCCCGTGTCCCCTGTTGGCGCAAGTGGAAAGGGGCAGCATGACACCGGATCTCAGTAAAGGCGCGGCCTGGATGAGGGGCGAAATCGTCCCCATTGCCGAGGCCACCATCGGCGTCACCGACTGGGGCGTCACCCATTCCGACATCACCTATGACGTGGTGCCCGTCGTAAACGGCGCCTTCTTCCGCCTCGACGCCTATCTGGACCGGTTCATTGCCTCGATGCGGTCTCTGCGCATGGACGCCGGCCTCACCCGCGACGACATTTGCGCGGCCCTTCACGAGATGGTCCCCGCTTCCGGCCTGCGCGACGCCTATTGTGCGATGGTCGCCGCTCGCGGTGTGCCGCTCATCCCCGGCAGCCGTGATCCCCGCGACTGCGGCAATCATTTCTACGCCTGGTGCGTGCCGTATATCCATGTCATCAAGCCGGAGACGCTGGAAGAAGGCGCAAGTCTCTGGGTCTCCGAACACATCCGGCGCATCCCGGCCGACAGCGTCGATCCCCGCGCCAAGAACTACCATTGGGGCGACTTCACCCAAGGGCTCTTCGAGGCCAAGGATCGGGGGTATGAAACCGTTGTCCTGCTCGACCATCAGGGCAACCTGACCGAAGGACCCGGCTTCAACATCTTTCTCGTCGAAGGGAACACCGTCTACACTCCCGACACCGGCGTGCTGGAAGGCATCAGCCGCAGCACCGCTTTGGAAATCTGCGTCGAAATGGGCTTTGAAACCCGCGTGGAGCCCGTCCCCGCCAGCCGTCTGGAGACCGCTGACGAGGTCTTCCTCACCTCTTCCGGCGGTGGCGTCCTGCCAATCACCAGGGTGGGTAACCGCATCTATGGCAACGGCAAACCAGGCCCGGTTGCGACCCGGTCGCGTAAGACCTACTGGGCCTGGACCGCACGCAGTGAGTTTCGGACCGAAATCGCCTATCCCACGTGATCCCCACGCGCCCCGATCACATCTTCTGTTTCAACTCAAATCCAGTTTGACAGACTCGCAAAAAAGGCGCTGGCATCGCCCTCGCGCTGCCTGCCCGGCGCGGGGCCCGATCCCCTTCCATTTGCAACCGGACAAGGGCAGGCCGGACCTCAGACAGGATGATCCGCCATGATGATGGTGCGCTGCTATCTCGCCCCTTCCGCGATCGAAGGCCTTGGCGTCTTCGCCGGCTCAGATATCCGCAAAGGGGCCGTTGTCAGACTGTTCGACGACCGCTTCGACACCGCCTACGACAAAGAGGAACTGACCCGCGTTCCTCGCCATTTCCGCGAATTCCTCGAACGCTACACATACGATCACCCCCGCGACCCGGACTATATCGTGCTCGATTGCGACGAGGGCCGTTTCATGAACCACGCAGCGCTGCCCAATGTCGATGTCTCCAACCCCTCCCGGTGTGTCGCCACGCGAGACATAAAGGCGGGTGAGGAACTGACCTGCGATTACGCCGCCTTCGGCCATGGCACGGTTGAGCTTCACCCCTCACGCCACCGCATCGGTCAGATCATCGGCACCGCCTGACCCCTGCATTCTGGTAACAAAACCTCCGTGGTCCGGGGTTGACCCCGAAGTGGCTCTTTGAGACCCCCCGCGCAAAGGGCGGGTTGAAAAGGGCCGACCCCGGTTCGACGCAAAAGGCGGCGAAACCGCCCCGGTGACTGTACGGGGGGGTGCACACGATGTACGCATGACACCGCCGGAATTTAGCCGGAGCGACGCTCAGTGCGCCTCGGCCCAGTTCGCCCCCTGGCCTGCGTCCACTGTCAACGGAACCGACAGCTTGACCGCCGGCTCAGCCGCCCCCTCCATGACCTCTCGCGCCTTCGAAATCAGGGCATCCGTGGCATCCTCTGCCACTTCGAAAATCAATTCGTCATGCACCTGCAACAGCATCTTCGCAGGCAAGCCCTCTATCGCATCCTCCATACGGATCATTGCCCGCCGGATCACATCCGCAGCCGTGCCCTGAATGGGCGCATTGATCGCCGCGCGATGCGCAAAGCCCGCACGCGGCCCCTTTGCGTTGATCTCGGGTGTGTGGATCTTTCGACCAAACAGGGTCTGTACGTAGCCCTTTGATTTCGCGAACTCTTTCGTTGCGTCCATATAGTCCCGGATGCCGGGGAACCGCTCGAAATAGGTATTGATGAACTCCTGCGCCTCGCCCCGTGGGATGCGCAGGTTGCGCGCGAGGCCAAAGCCCGAAATCCCGTAGATCACCCCAAAATTGATCGCCTTCGCGCGGCGCCGGATCTCTGGCGTCATGTCTTCCATCGGCACGTTGAACATTTCAGACGCGGTCATCGCGTGGATGTCGTCACCGCGTTTGAACGCTTCCTTCAGCGCGTCGATACCCGCAATATGGGCAAGGATGCGCAGCTCGATCTGGGAATAGTCGAGCGAGACCAGAACGTTGCCCGGTTCCGCCACGAAGGCCTCGCGGATGCGCCTGCCCTCTTCGCTGCGCACCGGGATATTCTGCAAATTCGGATCGGTCGAGGCCAACCGCCCCGTGGATGCCCCCGACTGGATATAGCTGGTATGCACCCGGCCCGTGTCGACGTTGATGTGGTCCTGCAACGCATCCGTGTAGGTCGACTTCAGCTTCGACAGCTGGCGCCAATCCAGCACCCGGGCGGGCAGGTCATGCCCGACAGAGGCCAGATCTTCCAGCACATCGGCACCGGTCGCATAGGCCCCGGTCTTGCCCTTCTTTCCGCCCTCTAACCCCATCTCATCAAACAGAATTTCACCCAGTTGCTTGGGGCTGCCGACATTGAAGGAACGCCCGGCAAGCTCGTGGATTTCCGCCTCCAGCCCCGCCATTTTCTGGGCGAAGGCGTTGGACATGCGGGAAAGCGTATCGCGGTCGACCTTGACGCCGTGCCGCTCCATCCGCGCCAGCACCGGCACCAGCGGGCGTTCCAGCGTCTCATAGACCGATGTCACCTTCTCGCGATGCAGCTGCGGCTTGAAGCTCTGCCACAAACGCAGGGTGATATCGGCATCTTCTGCGGCGTATTTCACGGCGTCTTCAATAGCGACCTGATCGAAGGTGATCGCGGATTTTCCGCTTCCCAACAGGGACTTGATCGGAATGGGCTTATGGCCAAGATAGCGTTCTGACAGCGCATCCATGCCGTGCCCGTGCAGCCCCGCATGCATCGCGTAGGACATCAGCATCGTGTCATCAATCGGCGCGACCTCGATCCCGTAGTTGGCGAAGATCTTGGCGTCGTATTTCATGTTCTGCCCGATCTTGAGGACGCTAGGGTCCTCCAGCATCGGTTTCAGCAGAGCCAGAGCGTCTTCCAGCCCCATCTGACCCTCGGCCAGCGCGGACCCGCCGAAAAGGTCGCCCTCGCCTTCCTTGTGCTGCAAAGGCACATAGGCCGCCTGCCCCGGTTCCACCGACAGGCAGACTCCGACCAGATCGGCGGTCATCTCGTCCAGACTGGTGGTTTCCGTGTCCACCGCCACATAGCCGCGCGCGTGGGCTTTGGCGATCCAGGCGGCCAGCGCGGTGGCATCGCGCACGCATTCGTAGGCGTCGGCGTCGAACGGCACCGCCTCGGGCGCCCCGGTGTCCTCGCTGTCGGCCACGGCGGCGGGTTCGGGAATTTCGGGTGCCTCCATACCCAGTTGCGTGGCAATCCGCTTGGTCAGTGTGCGGAACTCCATCTGAGCGAGAAACTCCAGCAACACCTCTGGTTCCGGATCGCGTAGCTCCAGGTCGTCGAGCGTCACCGTCATCGGCACCTGATCGTCGAGCGTCACCAACTGCCTGGACAGGCGGATCTGGTCGGCGAAATCGATCAGTGTCTGCCGTCGTTTGGGTTGTTTGATCTCTTCCGCGCGCGCCAGCAGAGTATCCAAATCCCCATATTCGTTGATCAGCAAAGCGGCGGTCTTGATCCCGATTCCCGGCGCGCCCGGCACGTTGTCGACGCTGTCGCCGGCGAGCGCCTGCACATCGACCACACGGTCAGGCCCGACGCCGAACTTGGCCTCCACGCCTTCGCTGTCAATTCGGCCGTTTTTCATTGCGTCGAGCATCTCGACGCCGCCGCCAACCAATTGCATCAGATCCTTGTCGGAACTGATGATGGTACAGCGGCCTCCCGCTTCTCTAGCCTGACGGGCAAGGGTTGCGATGATGTCGTCAGCCTCATAATTCTCCTGCTCAATACAGGCGATGTTGAAGGCGCGCGTGGCCTCTCGGGTCAGGGGGAATTGCGGCACCAGATCTTCTGGCGCGGGTGGGCGGTTGGCTTTGTAAAGATCATAGAGATCGTTTCGGAAGGTCTTGCCGGAATGGTCGAAGATCACGGCCACATGGGTGGGCGCATCGGGGCCCTTGTTGTCCTCGATCTGCTTGAACAGCATGTTGCAAAAGCCAGACACCGCCCCGATCGGCAACCCGTCGGATTTGCGCGTCAGCGGCGGCAGCGCGTGATAGGCGCGGAAGATGAAGGCCGAGCCGTCGACCAGATGCAGATGATGCCCTTTTCCGAATGCCATGTGCCGTCCCTGTACGCGTTGATCAGGGTCCATGTGTAACGCGGGGTTCAGGCTTTGGCGAGGGTCAGGCGACCTGTGCGGCGTGGATAAAGATGGCCACGAAGAAGACAGTCGAGGCGGCCACCACGAAGCCATGCCAGATGGTGTTGTGAAAGCGCATACGCGACAGCAGCAAAAACGCCGTTCCCGCCGAATAGAGCAGTCCGCCCACCACCATCAGCACCACAACCGGGGTGGACATCATCGCCAGCAAATCCCGCCCGCCGATCACAACGGCCCATCCCATGCCAAGGCAGATCAGTGTACCGATGACCGTGGACCATTTGCGCACCAGAAAATTGCCGATGGTCGCGACAACAGCAACACCCCAGATCACCGCCAGCATGGCCTGTCCCGCGCCGGACAGCAGCGCAAAGGGCGTGTAGGTTCCAGCGATCTTCAGGTAGATGGCAGCGTGGTCAAAGCGGCGCAGCAGGTCGCGCCAGTCGGGTTTTGGAAGGTGATTGTAAAGCAATGAGGCGGTCAGCATCGCAATCAGCGTCGCGCCATAGATCGACACGCCCACGATCCCCGGCGCGCCCGTCTGCCACATGGCGGTCAGGGTGATCAGCACCGGCACCGCGCCAATCGCAAGGATCAGCGCCGCAAGGTGGACGATGGCATCGCTCAGCAATTCCGCCCGGGTATAGAGCCGGGACGCATGTGGCATCGGAACGGGATCGGAATGTATCGCCATATGCCAAAGATAACACCGCACCGTTCACCGACAAAGCGGGGCGGGCGGATGACCTAAGGGCAAGTGCGTGGATCGGCGGGGATCAGCCGTCCTGTTTGTCAGCGACCGAGGCGTGGGCGAATTTCTTGTCGCAATAGCCGCACTCGACCTCACCGGTGTCACGATCCAGCGACAGCCACACGCGCGGATGCCCAAGCGCGCCTTCGCCGCCGTCGCAGGCCACACGCCAGCTGGTCACAACTTCGGTTTCGGGGGCTTCGATGGTCATGGCTCGCGATCCTTCGCAACAAACGGGGGCTTGCAACGTCTCGACATATGGCAAATCGGCCCGCCCCCGGCAAGGCCGATCCGTTTGCCCTGCGTCAGTCCGCCCTTTTCAGCATTCGGCCAAGGGGGCGGCCGCTGAGGATATGCATGTGATAATGCGGCACCTCCTGCACGCCGGTTTCGCCGGCGTTGGAGATCAGGCGATAGCCCTCGCCGCCTTCGCCCGGCTGGATGCCCAGTCCTGCGCAGATTGCGCCGACAACGCGCGTGAAATCGGCGATCTCGGCGTCGGATGCTTCGGCTGCGAAATGGTCGTGGTTCACGTAGGGCCCCTTGGGGATGACCAGCACGTGATGCGGGGCCTGCGGGGCGATGTCGTTGAAGGCGAGCGTGTGCTCGGTCTCCATCACGGTACTGTTGGGGATCTCGCCGCGCAGGATTTTGGCAAAGATGTTCTGGTCGTCATAGGCGTAGGCCATGCGGGTGTTCCTCAGTCATCAAACAGGTAAGGGGTTTGGGCGATTTCGCGGGCGGCGTCCATATCGAGGTTGAAGAACTCTGCCAGAACGGCGGCGTTCTCCTCGGGGCTGCGATCCTGATGAATGCGGAAATGGTTGCCAAAGCCCGCCTCGCGGATGCGCACGCCTTCATAGTCGAATTCATGGCGCAAGGTGGGCAGCAGATGTTCCACCACTTCGGGCGGTGTTTCCTCACGCGCCAAGCCGACGCGATGCGCGTGGCCGATCAGGTAATCGTCATCGAAAGTGCACTGAATTTCGAGAATCCGGTTGTTCGACTTGTCCGACATGAAATCGCGCATCAGGTCGACATTGTTGGGATCAAGGCAGATCATCAGCCGATCCACTTCGTAGTAGTCAAAGAGCAGCTTCATCACCGCGCGGCGGTGGCGGTTGCGCTTGTCCAGCGTGCGTTCCAGCCCGCCCAGATGAGGGATCTCACACCCCGCCTCGTCGAACATATATTCCAGCCCGCGCGTGCGGGTGACGCGTTTCGCAGTGGCCAGCAGACGTTTGGCGACGTGCCACTTCTTGCAGACCAGCATCAGCAATTCGCGGTCCTGCCCGAGCGTGCTTTCGTTTTCCCAAAAGCGCGGTGCAAAGCGGCGGCCGATGCGGCCTCTGCCGGACAGGAACTCGAACAGTTTTTTACCCTCGTCCGAGATCGCGAAATCGCGCCGGTCCGAGGCCCACAGCTCCCCCAGACGTTCCTTCAACTCAGTCGATTCGGGGCTGATCTTGCGCGCAAACAGAAAATCCTGACTGAGCAGCAGGTCGAAATGGTCGTTATAGAAAGTGACCGGCATCCCGTAATCGGTGAACATCAGAAAGGTCAGCGTGCGCGTCTCGATTTCCCGAACGGCCACCAAATGATTCACGAGCGTTTGAAAAAAGGTCTCGTCCGGAATCCAGGTTGTGCGGAAGAAGCGAACCACATCGGGGCGGTCCTTGCAGAATTGCAGGATCTTCTCGATCGTGGATCGGCGCAGGCACCACCACTGGCTGCCGATCATGATCTGCACGTCATCGGGGATCGCACGTTCCAGATGCAGTTTCTTCTGCATGTCCATCAGCCAGTAGAATAGCCGCTTGTGCTTACGTTCATTGACCAGATGGCGGTAGACGAGCCGTTCTCCCCGCATCCCGGTCTTGATCCAGCCGGAGGTGAAGAAATCGAAGCTTTCGATATAGTCCTTGTCGTGCCTGTCCAGAAAATCATGGGCGTAGGCTGCCGATTTGATGGAGTTGCAGTCGCCCGACAACATGTAGAAGTGAGTGGCGTCCGGGAACGCCTCTACCGCTGCCTGCACCGCATTTAGCGTGGCTTGAACCAGCGACCATTCCCCCCACCCGCATTTGATCCGCCGTTTGGCGAAAGTAACGGACGGATTCTGGTCCAGCGCCTCGCGGATGCGGAGATAGCTGTCGGCACCGGCACGAGCGTCAAAATGGATGGAAATACAGTCACCAGCCGCCGTCAAACGACGCGCCTGCAGGATGATCGCCTCAGGGTCTTTATGACACAGCAATATGAAGGCAATTTTTGCCATGTGCGAAACAGACGCCTCAAACTTTCCTTATTGTTGTGCCATTACTAGTTGATAGCAGGTAAAGACAGCCTAGAGTTTCATAAAAGCCCGATCAATCCGTGGTTCGGGTAAAAAACCGTCGGAGGAAAGGCAGTATGGGTTTCCCTGGGACCTGGATGACAGAGAGCGAAAGCGTCGTCTATCGGGTGGTTCCGAAATGTGCCTGCTCGACCATCGGGCAGATCATGTATTATTCGGACAATGGCAAGTTTTTTGACGGTGATATTCACGATGCCAAGGATGGCATGCACAAATGGGCCTTTGATGCGTCTCAGCCGCTGATCGAAGCCAATGTGCGCGGGCAAAATTCCTATGCTTTCACCTGCGTGCGCAATCCCTACACCCGTATCCTGTCGAGCTTTTTTGACAAGATCTGCGGTATTCAGCGGAACGGCAAGCGCTACCGCGGCAACCTGGTGCCGCTTCTGATCCAGAAATACGGGATCGAAGTGGGCGGCGATGACGGCAAGGACGATTTCGACCAGATCGCCAGCTTCCGCCGGTTCCTCCTATTCGCACGCGACACGATCCGCTGGCGCCGCCCCATGGACCCCGACATCCACTGGTCGGCCATGTCTGGCCATATCTCGACCTTCATCGTGAATGGCGGGCGCTACAACAACATCTTCTGGACCGAGAAGTTCAACGACGGGATGCAAAGCGTTCTGGACAATATCGAGATGAAACACGACGTGGTGCTGTCCGACGTGCCCCGGTTCAACGAATCCGAAGGCCACGGACCAAAACGTGCCCACCCGGTCGAGGACTATTTCGACGACCTGTCGATGCATCTGGTCTATGAAATCTACAAGAAGGACTTCCAGCTCTTCAAATACGATTTCGAGAACCCGGCCAACAAGATGCCCGTGGGTGAGATCGACCTGGACGAGGTTCATGCGAAACTGGGCGATTGACCCTGTGACATCCCGCGCGGCTGCGCTATGACGCGCACCGGGAACACAGGAGAGCCTGCACATGAAAGCACGCGTCAAATGGGCCGAGAACCGGACCTTCATCGGCAAATCCGGCACCGGACATAACTTCGTCTTCGGCACCAAGGAAGAGGACGGCACCACACCGGGCCCCAGCCCGATGGAACTGGTTCTGATCGGCACCGGGGGGTGTTCGGCCTATGACGTGGTGTCGATCCTGGAAAAAGGGCGCGAACCGATCGAGGATGTGGTGGTCGAACTGGACGCCGATCGGGCCGAAGGGACGCCCGCCGTCTTCACCCGCATCCACATGCATTTCATCGTGACGGGCCGGGGCGTGAACCCCGCGAAGGTCGAGCGCGCCATTCAGCTGTCGGTGGAGAAATACTGCTCCGCCTCGGCGATGATGGCAAAGACCGCCGAGGTCACACATGGGTTCGAAGTCATCAACACCGCTGCCTGATACCGTCGCTTTGGGTGCTACTCCCAGACAGGGCTGACCTGTCGGCAATCGCTACAGCCGACGTTCAGCCGGACGGGGCAGGAATAGTTGTCCCCGTCCCTGTTCACGATGAAAAGGTAGGCATAGTCGCCGGAATAATTGTCCTGAAACCAGGATCCGGACGGTGTGCCATTGGCCTGATTTCCCCAATCGGACCCGTTCCAGTCACCCGTGATCGAATAGTAGCATGTCGCCTGCTGCTGGCCATGGGACTCGGCTGCTATTGGCGAAGCCGCCAGACACAGCGCAAGCGCGGGGTAAATCAGTTTCATCTGGAGAGTCTCCTTTAAAGGGGGCCCGAACGGACACCCTGACCGAGGCACGACACGCGGCCGTTGCCAGCTTCGGACCGTGCAAAAACACGTGACCAAAGGATCAGCATCACATCTCCAGCCCGATGACGCAGTAAAGCACGTCTCAGGAGAAACTCATACGAGTTTTGAATTGCCGGCCGCTCAGTGCAGGCCTGCCTCGGCAAAGACAACGGAAAGAGGCCGTTGTGGGCGGGGGCCGATATGGCCGATCACCTCTGCCGCTGCGGCAACGCCCATCTGACCGCAGGTCTTCAGGTCCCGGCCCGTGGCCAGCCCATAGATGAACCCTGCGGCGAACTGGTCGCCCGCGCCGGTGGCATCGACCGGGGTCACTTCCGTCACCGGCACATGCACTTCCTGATCATCGGCCCGGATCACCACGGGATGGCCCGACCGGGTGCAAACCACAAGCGGGCAGACCATCGCCGCCTCCTGCAGGGCGGTAGCGAGGTCCTTTGTCTGGTAGAGCGACAGCCACTCTTCCTCGTTGCCGAACACGAAATCCATCTCGTCCTCGATCAACTGCTTGAAGCTGTCGCGGTGACGGTCCACGCAAAACGGATCCGACAGCGTCAGCCCGGCCTGCCCGCCCGCATGACGGCAGGCGGCAGCGGCGGCGCGGAAGGCGGTCTTGCCCTTGTCCTTATCGAAGAGGTAGCCCTCTAGGAAAAGGTAACGGGTGTTTTCCATCACTTCCGGATCCACGTCGTCAGAGGAAAACTCGGCCCCCGCGCCCAGGTAGGTGTTCATGGACCGCTCGCCATCGGGGCTGACGAAGATCATCGAGCGCGACGTAGGCAGCGGGTCGTCATCCGTGGGCGGGTTCGGAAAGGCGGTGCCCTCCTCTACCATCTTTTCAGCGTAGAACTGGCCAAGCGGGTCGTTCTTCACCCGTCCGACGAAAGCCGTTTCCAGCCCGAGGGTGCCGATCCCCGCCAGCGTATTGCCGACCGACCCGCCGGGGGCCTGAACCCGATCACTCATCGCGGAATAGAGCAGTTCCGCCCGCTCACGTTCGATCAGCTGCATGATGCCCTTTGTGATGCCCATATTGGCCAGAAAATCGTCGTTGCCGTGTGAAATCACATCGACAATCGCGTTTCCGATGCCAACCACGTCATATTTCTTTGTCATTCGGTTTTGTCCTCGAAGGCACAGAGATCTTGGATCAGGCAGGTCGCGCAGCCGGGCTTGCGCGCCTTGCATTTGTAGCGGCCGTGCAGGATCAGCCAGTGATGGGCGTGTTGCTGAAACTCGACCGGAATATTGTCCTCGATCGCGCGTTCAACCGCATCCACATCCTTGCCGGGACAGATGCCCGACCGGTTTCCGACGCGGAAGATATGGGTGTCCACCGCCTGCGCCGGATATCGCCACCACATGTTCAGCACCACATTGGCGGTCTTGCGGCCCACGCCGGGCAAAGACACAAGCGCCGCCCGACTGGAGGGCACCTCGCCGCCATACTCCTCGACCAGGATGCGGCTCAGTTTCATCACGTTCTTGGCCTTGTTGCGGTAAAGGCCGATGGTCTTGATGTGTTCGATCAGACCCTCTTCGCCCAGATCCAGCATCTTCTGCGGCGTATCCGCGATCTCGAAGAGCTTCGCGGTGGCCTTGTTTACCCCCACATCCGTCGCCTGCGCCGACAGCGCCACCGCCACCACCAATGTATAGGCGTTGGTGTGGTTGAGTTCGCCCTTCGGTTCCGGTTCGGCAGCTTGAAACCGGGCAAAGATCTCGTGGATCGTGTGGTAGGGGAGTTGTTTGGCCATGAACGCTTAATGCCCGTCCGGATCAGAAGGGTAAAGCCCCTCAGAGCCGCCTTGCCCCAAACAGATGGGCTTTCTGGGGAACGGCGTAGCCCTCATCGCTCAGGTATGGGGACAAGCGGCGTTCAATGTCCCAGAACACGGTTTCGGCGCGGGTCTCACCCAGGGCCACTATGTCTTTTCCCGCCGGCAATGACATGACCTGATCCTTCGGATTGCCGAACCGGCGAAACAGCTCAACCGTGTCCCGCCGTTCAACGGCAAACCCGGCCTCACCCAGAAGCGTTGCAATCATGTCGCCGTCCCTGAACGAAAACGGAGCCCGCGCCTTGCCCGCTGCATCTGCTTCACCTGCTGCCTCAAGCGCGTCTGCAATTGACCCGTTGAAGGGTGAGATCTCCGCCCAACAGGTGACATAGAACACCCCGCCCGGTTTCAAAACACGTGCGATTTCGGCAAGAGCAGCTGGTTTGTCGGGAAAGAACTGTAGCCCCTGCTGCACAAAGGCAATGTCAAAGGTTTCCCCGTCGCAGGGCATATCCACCACGTCCGACGCAAACCAAGTGAACCTGTGGCGGGAGTGGGAGGGTTCAGACCGCATTGCGACAGCGACCATGGCCTCGCTGATATCCGTCCCAACGATATGCCCCGTGCCCGGCAGATGCTCGGCAATGATGCGCGCTGCAACACCCGTCCCACAGGCGATGTCGATAACATGCCCGCCCTCAGGCAAGTCGATCTTCGCCATGGTCGCCCGCGCAAGCGGTTCGAACATCGCCGGAACGGCCTTGTTTTGATAATCGGCAGCGGCCGCTGCGGTTATGTCGAAGTTCTTGTTCTGGGCCACAATGCGTTCTCCAAGTCCTCGGGACATCAAGTGTAGCCTGTCACATCATGTTCGTCATGGCCCGCACCTGGGGGGCATCGAAGAACGTCAAAACTCTGGGCAGTAATACTCCGGCAGCGGCATATTCGGCAGATCGCAGCCGCAGTGACCTTCGGGCAGCGTGATCCTTTGCACCTCGACCCCCAAGGCCCGAATGTCCCGCGTCAGCGCGCGCAAGGTGACGGCCTGCTCGGAAAAGAGCGCATCGCTCATCAGGTCATAGGCATCATAATAGCGATCGTCCCAGCTATCGGGTTCTTCGATGGCAATCCCCTGACGGCTGGTGCATTCGACAAGAACCGATCGCGCCTCGGTACGCCCGTCGACAACGTGTTGCTCGGTGAAATGCACGGCCCCCGCATTGTCTCCGTTCAGGTAGGCGATACCACCGCCATCCAGCGGGCAATCCGGTAGCGGGATCACACAGGCCATGGCCGGAGTCGCAAGGACGGCCATAACGGCTGCGGCGCAAAAGGCCGTGGCGGGTTGGGACTTGGACATGGAACGTGTCCTTCTGTTGTCGCGCCTGAAACCTCACTTGGTCACGTTTGCTTGGGCAAAGACCTCCGGGGCGATTGAAATCAGAATTGACCGGTCCGTCGCTTCGAGCCCAAGCTTGCTGCAGAGTCGTTCAGACGGGGCATTCCCGGCGCGTATCCCGGTGAAGAACCCGGTCATGCCGTGCCTGTCGACCATACGCACCATCGACTCTGCTCCGAGCAGGATGGCGAGCCCCTGACCGCGAAAGCGATCATCCGTCGCCAGCATTCCCCACCAGAACTCGCGTCCCCGGCTACTGTCTGGATGGAATTGCGCCACGCCAGCGGATGTGGCCACCACCTCTCCATCATCAGTCTGCGCATAGACGCAAACCGCCGGTCGTGTAAGACCGCGCAGGAATTGCCCCATGGGCAACAAAACCTCGCAGGAGGCTGTCACCCGGTCCAGTTGCTGCATGACCACGGCAGGGGTATCGGCATCGACCTGCCTAATTTGCAGGCCCTCGGGCAGGGACCGGCTGGCCAGCACCGCTTGCGCGGCCCGAATGGCCCTGTCCCGACCTACCCAACTGACATATTCATCAAGTGCGAGCCCCGCCGCTTCCAGCGCTGCCCGGCGCGCAGCAGCGTCCGCCGCCGAAACACCTTCGCAGGACGAGACCCCTTGAAGGCGCGCCAGCGAAATCTGCTGCGCGAGCGACGTCGGCGCCGGATCGGTCACGCCGACCGCTCGGCCATGACAGCAATAGGCGGGATCGTCTTGAAGCAGCGTCCACATCGCCGCCGCACGCCGTTGTAGCCCCTTTTGGGCGGGCGACCCAAAAAATTCATCGAGCATATACTAATCCAAAAATGCCAATCTGAACGAGCCTAGCAGGCCGCTTGTCGTCTGTCTCGCATCAAAGCGGGGGATGCCCGGGGCACTGCAAGAAGATGCGCAAGAAACGGGTCGCGGGGATAGGCGAGGCGCATTACATCTGGGGGCAGGAGACGCACCAAATGACCCCACCCGACGACACCGCCTACCATTTCAACGTGATCCGCCGCGCGCTAGACGTGATCGATGCGGCCCCCGGTCCGGGGCCTTCATTGGAAGATTTGGCCAAAAGCCTTGGGATGAGCCCCGCCCATCTGCAACGGGTGTTTTCCCGTTGGGTCGGCGTCAGCCCCAAACGCTATCAGCAATATCTGACCCTCGACCACGCCAAGCACCTGTTGCGCGACCGGTTCACGACGCTCGCCACGGCAGATGAAGTCGGGCTGTCCAGCTCTGGCCGGCTGCACGACCTGTTCGTGACGTGGGAAGCGATGAGCCCCGGCGACTACGCGCGCGGGGGGGACGGCCTGGAGATCTATTGGGGCTGGTATGAAAGCCCCTTCGGCCCGACCCTGATCATGGGGACGGAAAAGGGCATCTGCGGCATCGCCTTCGCCGCCGAAACGGGGCCAGAGGCCGCGATGGAAGACATGCTGGGGCGTTGGCCCCATGCCCGCTTCACCGAAGATCCGATGGCGTTGAAGCCCTGGGCAGATGCGGCCTTTGGTGCTGAAAAGGGCGAGGCGCGGCTCTACCTGATCGGCGCTCCCTTTCAGATCAAGGTGTGGGAGGCGTTGCTGCGCATACCCACAGGCCATGTCACTACCTATTCGGAGATCGCGAGCGCTGTGGGCAATCCCAAGGCCGTGCGCGCCGTGGGCACTGCCGTGGGGCGCAACCCGATCAGCTGGCTCATTCCCTGTCACCGCGCCTTGCGCAAATCAGGGGGGCTTGGCGGCTATCACTGGGGCCTGCCGGTGAAACGCGCCATGCTGGCCTGGGAAGCGGCGGAGGAGGACGCGCGCGAAAGCGCTTAGGCGTCAGGCTTGCGCGCGGTGATGGAGAAATAGGTTATCGCGAAGAAGAAGCGGCCCTGCCGTGCGAGCGTTCGCTGTTCTTCGGCCCATGCCTTCGCCATATCCGCGGCCTCCGGCTCGGTCTGAATGGCATAGTTGGTCATCAGAATGATCATCATGTTCGCCAGACCGTCCGGGCGCAGGCTGGTGTCGGTGAACGTGATGGGGCGCACCGAGTCCACATTGTATCCGGCGTGGGTCAGGATCGATGGCAAACGCGCGGGAACGATCCGGTCTACCAGATGACAATCCCAGATCTCCTGCATCCGCGCCATTCGCTCGGGCTGGTCACTGAACCAGGCCAGCATGTCCCAATGCGCATCGCCCACAACCAGCCGACCGCCGGGGCGCAAAACGCGGAACAGCTCTGCCGAGACGGCGGGAAGGTCATCGAGATACTCGAAAACCTGCAGGGACACAGCCTTGTCGAAACTCGCTTCGTCAAAGGGAAGGCGTTCCGCTGCCCCATCCCGAATATCTACATTGGACAGCCCCGCGCATCTTTCCTGTGCCAAAGCGCGCATTTCGGGGCTGGGATCGAGGCCAACGACCTGTCCGCGTGGCCCAACAGCGCGCGCAAGCTCCTGCGTCAGCAAGCCGTTTCCGCAGCCAAGGTCAAGGATGCGATCACCAGAGACCGGCGCCACGTCGTCAAAAACCCTGCGCCTTCGCCGGGTAATATCCGCGCCTTGATACGCCGTTTCCAGGATTTCCGCCGTTTCAGCATCAAATGTCAGCAATGGCGCCCCCCTATCCGGACTACTACCATAGCACGGAAACAGGTTCCGCTCTTCTTGGGTTACCCGCCCGCCCTGATCTGCTCCATCTCGGCTTTCAGAGCTTCCTCAAATTCTTCCCGGAACTCTGCCACCCGCGCGATATATTCCTCGTTCTCATGCGGGGGCACGTCCAGGCGGTGAACGTCCGCCACCCGCAGCATCGCCTCGCGGTCCTGGGCATTGAAGGCCGAGATCATGGCTTCTGACCGGTTGCGGTCTATCCCGAAAGCCTCGATCACCGATCGCCCCATCCTCAGGCTGCTGTCATAGGTTTCACGGATGATATCGCGGCAGCCATGTTGCCAGAGATCATAGACATGGTCGCGGTCGGTTGCGCGCGCAATCACATGGACGTTCGGATAGGTAGACGTGACGTGATGGACGATCTGGGTGATCCCTTCGCGGTCGTCGATTGCCACCACCAGCACTTTGGCCTCGGCAATCCCCGCCGCGTGCAGCAGATCGGGCCGCGTTGCATCGCCGTAGTAAAGCCGCGCACCGAAGCGGGCCATGATATCGAGCCTGCGAGAGGAATAGTCGATCACCGTCGTCTGATGCCCCGCCGCCCGCGCGATCCGGTCCACCAGCCCTCCGATCCGGCCAGCGCCTGCAATGATGACGTTAGAGCCTTCGGGCATTTCATCGGCTTCACGCTCGGCCTCTAGCGTATACCGGGGGCGGATCACCTTGTCATAAAGGATGAAGAGAGCCGGGGTCAGCAGCATGGACAAGGCCACCACCAGCAGCAGCTGATCGGCCAGCGCCGCCGGTATGACCGCATTTACCACGGTAAAGGAGAGCAGCACAAAGCCGAATTCGCCCGCTTGTGCAAGGCCGAGTGCAAACAGCCATTTGTCGGCACCCCGGATCTTGAACAGCATCGCCAGAACCAGCAGCACAGCTACTTTCAGCGCCATAAGACCAAGCGTCAGGGAAATTGTGGTTCCCAGGTTTTCAGCCAGAAGGGCAAAGTTGACCCCGGCCCCCACGGTCATGAAGAACAGGCCAAGCAGCAGCCCGCGGAACGGGTCGATATCGCTTTCCAACTCATGCCGGTAGGGCGAGTTCGCCAAAACAACACCGGCCAGAAACGTGCCAAGTGCCGGGGACAGCCCCACCAATGACATCAGCAGCGCGATGCCGACCACCATCATAAGCGCGGTTGCGGTGAACAGCTCTCGCAGATTGGCGACCGAGATAAAGCGGAAGATCGGCGTTGTCAGATAGTTGCCGCCCATAACCACCACACCAACAGCACCAAGCGTGACCAGCGCCGTCTGCCAGCCATTCAGGCCATCAACAAGGCTAAGCCCTGGCCCGTGACCACCGTCTTCCCCGTGGCCCGCCCCATGGCTCAGCGCGTCGACCAACTCGGGCATGGCCAGCAGGGGAATGAAGGCGAGCATCGGGATAACGGCGATGTCCTGCGTCAGCAGCACTGCAAAGGAAGACTGTCCACCATCGGAACGCATCAGCCCCTTTTCATTAAGCGTCTGCAGGACGATGGCCGTCGAAGACAGCGCAAAGACAAGCCCGATCGCCAAGGCAACTGAAAAAGGCTGACCAAGGGCCAGGGCCACGGCCATGACTGCTGCTGCCGTAAGGCCTACCTGCCCGCCACCAAGCCCTAAAAGCTGTGCGCGCATCGACCAGAGATTCTTGGGCTCCAGCTCCAGACCCACCAGAAACAACATCATGACCACGCCGAACTCTGCGAAATGCTGGATCGAGGTCACATCCACATGCAACAAGCTCAGCACCGGGCTTATGACAATGCCGGCAATCAGATATCCCAGCACCGACCCAAGCCCGAGTCTTGAGGCGATTGGTACGGCAATCACACCAGCAATCAGAAAGATGAACGCAAGCAGCAAAAAATCGGTCATAGATGTCCCCTTTACGAAGGGCAGAGCCTAAGGCAGAAACCAGTGAATGCAACTGGCGATTGCAGTCCTCAGCCTGTTGAATCGGGCCGCCCGAAGTGCGCGGGTTTCCGCCTGATAACAAGTTACTGCTGCCACAGCGAAAATCCGCTGCTATAGTCGCGCGGAAACCCCCGCAAAAGACCGGGTCCGGACTATTGGGAAAGGCAGCCATATGAAAACCCCCACCCGTATTATCTCTCTTAGCCTGATTTCGGTCATGGGTCTCGCCGCCTGTGAACCGGCTTATCTTCAGGATCCGAACCAGAACCGCACCCGTGACGGGGCGGTGATCGGTGGTATGCTCGGGGCCTTCCTTGGCGCTACTGCCGACAATGACAACCGGGGCCGCAATGCGGTGCTTGGGGCCGCCGCAGGGGCCCTTGTGGGCGGGGCGATCGGCCATTCGCTGGATCAGCAGGCCGCCGATCTGCGCGCCTCGATGGCCAATGAAAACGTCGTCATCGACAACCGAGGCGATCACCTTATGGTCACCATGCCCGACGGCATCCTGTTTGACACCGACAGCGCCGCGATCCGCGCCGGGTTACAGGCCGATCTGCGTGCCATGGCCCGCAACCTGCAACAATACCCGGCCTCGACGGTGGACGTGATCGGCCACACCGACAACGTCGGATCGGCCGAGTATAATCAGGATCTGTCAGCTCGCCGCGCCAGCGCGGTTGCCGGGGTGCTTCTGGAGCAGGGCGTCGACCCGGCCCGCGTGCGCAGCTTTGGCCGGGGAGAAAACGAACCGGTGGCCACGAACCTGACGCCCGAGGGCCGCCAACTGAACCGCCGTGTGGAAATCATCATCCGCCCGACCAACTGAGCTTACGCTTTCACTGGACTTCCCTTGATCTGGTCACTTAATCTGACCAATCAGAGGGAGGTCCACGAATGCCATTCCAACGCATCGACGCAGAGAAGCTGTCGCAATCGGTTGTTCGCCAGATCGAGCAATTGATCCTGCGTGGTATTCTGCGTCCGGGTGAGCGCTTGCCGTCCGAACGCGAATTGTCGGAACGGCTCGGCGTGTCACGACCCAGTTTGCGGGAGGCGATTGCGGAACTTCAGGACCGTGGCCTTCTGGCCACCCGCGCGGGGGCGGGCATTTACGTGGCCGACGTTCTGGGCAGCGCCTTTTCCCCCGCCCTGATCCGGTTGTTTGCCGCCCATGATCAGGCAGTGCTGGACTATATCGGCTTCCGCCGCGATCTGGAGGGGGTTGCCGCCGCCCGCGCCGCCGTGGCTGGAACGGAAACCGATCTCAAGGTCATCAACACAATCCTGCGCAAGATGGAAGTGGCGCACACCAAGCGGAACCCGGCGGACGAAGCGGAGCTTGACGCGCAGTTCCACCTGGCAATCATCGAGGCCAGCCACAACGTGATCATGCTGCACATGATGCGGTCTATGTTCGATCTGCTGAAAGAGGGCGTCTTTTACAATCGCCAGGTCATGTTCCGGCAGCGTAACACCCGTGACATCCTGCTGGAACATCACCGTGCCATTAATGACGCCATCCAGGCCCGCGACCCAAACGCGGCGCGCGAAGCCGTGCATGTCCACCTGACCTTCGTGGAAGAAGCACTGGACCTGCAAAACAAGATCGCCAAGAACGAAGAGATCGCCAAACTGCGCTACGCGCATGAGCAGGAACGCTAGGGAACCCAAGCCGGCGGTCGCCGATTACATGCGCCAACCCCTGCCAGATTGCCTCCTTGCTTCCGAAAATGGGCCACTCATGGCAGTCTTCGCCGGATCAAAGGAGGGTCTGAGTGATGGGCTACTATGATCTCGGTGACTACAACCGGAAAGTTTCAACAGCCTCTGACAAAGCACAAAAGTGGTTTGATCGGGGCCTTATCTGGACCTACGGCTACAATCACGAAGAAGCGATTGTCTGCTTTCAGAAAGCCCTGGCCGCCGATCCGGATTGCGCCATGGCGCATTGGGGAATCGCGTATTGCATCGGGCCCAACTACAACAAGCCGTGGGAAGCGTTCGAGGACGAGGAAAAGCCTGACTGCATCGCTTTGGCAAAAGCTTCCCTTGAGGCCGCATCCCGGGTGCTTGATAGAGTGACACCCGTTGAACAGGCGCTGATCGAAGCGCTTTCAACCCGCTACCCAGCCTCGTCAGAAATCGAGGATTTCGGACCTTGGAATGATGCCTTCGCAAACGCAATGAGGAAGGTTCACGCCGACTTCGGTCACGACCTCGACGTTTGTGCCATTTTCGCTGAGTCGTTGATGAACCGAACCCCATGGCAGCTTTGGGATCTGCCGACAGGGAAACCGGCGGAAGGCGCCGACACGCTCGAGGCCATCTCCGTGCTCGACACGGCCTTTGAATCGCTTCCGGGTGCGTGGGAACATGCGGGGCTGCTGCATATGTATGTCCACCTGATGGAGATGTCGCCGCATCCCGAACGCGCGCTCCGCCATGGAGATGCCCTCAGCACCATGGTGCCTGATGCGGGCCATCTTCTTCATATGCCCACCCATATCGACGTTTTGTGCGGCGATTACATGAACGTCGTGCTTCGCAATCACACCGCCATCGTGGCCGACCGGAAATTCCTTGAACGCGAGGGCCCCGACAACTTCTATTCCGTCTATCGGTGCCACAACTATCATTTCAAGATCTACGGCGCGATGTTCCTCGGGCAACCTACGGCCGCGCTGGAAGCCGCCGAAGAATTGATTGCAACGCTCCCGTCGGACACCCTTCGCCCCATGGCCGATTGGTTCGAAGGGTTCATCCCGATGAAACAGCATGTGCTGATCAGGTTCGGGCGCTGGCAGGATATCCTCGATCAGGACATGCCAGAGGATGAGGAGTTGTTCAGCGTGACAACCGCCATGATGCGCTATGCACGGACGGTTGCCTTGGCAAATCTTCACAAGATCTCGGATGCCGAGCGTGAACAGGCCGCGTTTTACGAGGCACTGGCACGGGTGCCCGAAACCCGGATGCTGTTCAACAACACCTGCCGCGACATCCTGAAGGTGGCCGAGCAGATGATGCTGGGTGAGCTCGCTTATCATAAGGGCGAGCATGAGACGGCTTTCGCGCATCTGCGCAAATCGGTCGAGATTGACGACAACCTGCCATACGACGAACCGTGGGGATGGATGCAGCCAACGCGCCACGCGCTTGGGGCCCTTTTGCTTGAACAGGGACATACAGACGAAGCAGAGGCGGTGTATCGCGCCGATCTGGGGCTCGATTCAACGTTGAGCCGCGCCTGTCAACACCCCGGCAATGTCTGGAGCCTTCACGGCCTGCATGAATGCCTGACCCGGCGCGGCGAAACGGTTGAAGCAGCTCATATCAAATTGCAGCTCGACAAGGCCGCCGCCCGTGCAGAAGTCCCGATCAAGGCATCGTGTTATTGCCGCCAAAAGGCGCTGGCAGCAGAGTAGCCATTGGCAAACGCAAAGGGGTCTTATCTGCCACCGCGCTCTATGATGCGCAATGGCGGCGTTGGCGACCAGCGCCCTCCACGCATGTTCACCTGCTCAAGGGGCATCGCTATTCCGGCGAGCCGCCGATCAGACCACGGTGGAAGTCCGTCTCGATCGTTTTGAACATCAACAGGTTCGGACAGGTCACGCCAAGCCACACCGCGCGCTGACTTCCAAAGACTGCTGATACCTCGACCCGCATTGCCCTCTGGCGACGCCCATGCCTCACTTTTGCACCGCCAAGCTAAGCTTCGCGCATAAGAGGGTTGGGGGAGCTGCAAGACGGCCTGAAGGGTTGAGGCCTGCGCCTGTTACACAACTTAAGGTAGCGACGATCCCGATTGGAACGGGTCACTCTTTCATCAAGCTTTTACCTTGAGCATGCCCGGAAATGGGCATGTTGAAGTGCGAGATTGTTGTTGATGACTCTATTCACAATGGAAAAGAACAATGAATTCGACAAAAGCCTTTCACTTCGTCACATCCGAAGACGGTGCCGTGACCGTCGACTGGGTGGTGCTAACCGCCGGCCTTGTTGGACTGGGCCTGGCCGCCATGGCAGTCACGTCTGCTGGTGTTGAAAACCTCTCTGGCGACATTCGCGGCGAACTGACCAGCATGGACGCAGGGCCGACATTTGGGCTGGCTGCGTGGGCTGCTGGCGCACCACTGTACTTCTCGCAGGCGGATTGGGACTCAAATCGTGACTTCTTCGCTACACGCGATGTAGCCACAAACACTTTTGGAGCGACCGAAGCACTAAGCCTTGATGCAGATCCCGGCCGTTCTGATCGCCTCTATCAGCTTGACCAAGCGGGAGCGACGATCGCTGCAATGACCGCCAACGGTGAAGACGTAGGCGCATTGCAAGCAGAATACGACGCCTTGTATGCCGAGCTGTCCTCGGCCACTTGATCCCAATTGGTTCGATGCGTGCTGTCAGGTTTGATGCAACTTGTGGTCATCTGAATACACCACGGCGCGTCTAAAGCGGGCATCGAACCCACTTTGAAGCGACGACACTTCTCCGGCGATCCCCATTAAAAGGCGATCCCGTTTTGCCAGTCGCGAGAATGGGCGCGGGAGAACGCCTCGTCACTATCATGGCGCCCTGCACCCGGAAACAATCCCGCATGACGCGTTTCAAGGACGGTGGCGACGCGGTTTCGAAACCGCGTGACAAAGGGCTTTCGAAAGCCCTTCCGCCCTACTCCGGCGAGCCGCCCGCAAAGGCGTTGCCGTTCTGCCAGTCGCAGGCTGCATCCTGCATTTCCAGGTGCAGACCAGTGCGGTCGCAGGGATGCGCACGGGCGAGGTCTTCGTTGAAACTGATCCCTAGCCCCGGTTCGTCCGGCGCCGTGACAAACCCGTTCTCTACCCGGATCGTGCCGCCGATCAGATCACGGTGAAAGTCCGTCTCGATCGTTTCGACCATCAACAGGTTCGGACAGGTCACGCCAAGCTGCACATTGGCCGCCCATTCCACCGGCCCGGCATAAAGATGGGGCGCGATCTGCGCGCCGAAGGTTTCGGCAAGGGTCGCGATCTTCTTGCCTTCCCAGATGCCGCCCGCCCGGCCAAGCGCCGGTTGCAGGATCGTCGCCGCGCCCGCGCGCAGCACGTCGGCGAATTCTGCCTTGGAGGTCAGACGTTCGCCGGTGGCGACCGGGATGCGCACCGCGCGGGCGACCTCGGCCATGGCGGCGTGGTTATCCGGCGGTGTCGGTTCTTCGAACCACAGCGGGCTATAAGGTTCCAGCGCCTGCCCCAGCCGGATTGCGCCGCCCGGCGTGAACTGGCCGTGGGTGCCAAAGAGAAGGTCCGCCTTGTCGCCCACGGCCTCCCGGATCGCCTTGCAGAAGGCAACCGAGCGGGTGATGTCTGACATTGCGGGCATATGGCCGCCGCGCATGGTGTAGGGGCCTGCCGGGTCGAACTTCACCGCCGTATAGCCGCGCGCGACGCAATCGTCGGCGGCCTCTCCGGCCATCTCGGGCGAAATCCAGAATTCGGTCGGGTGGTGATGGGCGAGCGGATAAAGATAGGTATAGGCCCTCAGCCGCTCGTTCATCTTGCCGCCGATCAGGGCCCAGACCGGGCGGTTGCGCGCCTTGCCGAGGATATCCCAACAGGCGATTTCCAGCCCTGCATAGGCGCCCATGACGGTCAGATCGGGCCGCTGCGTAAAACCCGAGGAATAGGTTCTGCGGAAGATCCGCTCGATATTCTCAGGGTTCTCCCCCTCGAAATAGCGCTGGAACACGTCCGCGATGACAGCGCGCATCGCCTCTGGTCCCACCGAGGACGCATAGCATTCGCCATAGCCCATGATTCCGCAGGCGGTGGTCAGCTTCGGCACGATCCAGTAGCGCCCGCCCATACCGGGATTGGGTGGCGCGATGACAAATATCTCAAGATCGGCCAGTTTCATTCAGCTGCTCCCTTAGCTGTGCTTGCGTCACCCTGCCCCGCCCGGCACGGTTGGGCAAGGAGGGTCTGGAATGGATGCTATCGAGATTCGCCGCCTAGGCTTGGAAGATGCCGACAACGTCCTGTCTGTCCGCGACGGGGTGTTCGACGGGCCGGTTCGCCCCGACCGACTGAAGCAAAAGCTCTCGGCACCGGGGCAGCTGCTGATCGGGGCATTTTCCGATGGCGAGCTTGTCGGAATGGCGTCCGGCGCTGTTGTACTGGAACCGGACAAGGAGCCGAGCTTTTACCTGGACGAAATCGGCGTCCACGAAGACTGGCGGCGGCGCGGGATCGGGCTGGCTCGTGCGCGTTGCGTGCTGACTGAAGCCCGCGCCATGGGCTGCGAAACGGTCTGGCTGGCGACCGAGGAAGACAACATCCCCGCTCGCGCACTCTACGCCCGCCTCGGAGGGCAGGCGCAGACAGGTGTCGTCGTCTATTCCTGGGACTGACCGGGTCAGGCTCCGCCGAGCAGGATCACGTTACGCCGGGCGTGGCCCGTCTTGGTATCGGCGATGGCCTCGTTGATCTGGTCGAGCGTCCAGCGGTTCGAGATCAGCTCATCCAGCTTGAGCCGCCCCTGGCTGTACATATCCACCATCCAAGGGATGTCGCGGGGCAAAACCGCGTCACCCATCTTAGAGCCTTTCATCCCCTGCCCTACGGCCGCGATGATCACCGGTTCGTATTCCGCCATCGCTCCGCTATGGGGCATACCCACGGCATACATCATGCCGCCACGCGCTAGCAGGCGCAGGGATTGTTCATAAGCCGGGATCGCGCCCACGGTCACGAACACCGCGTCAGCCATCTTGCCATTGGTGATCTCGGCGATGGCCTTCCAAGGTGTCTTGTCACTGGCGAGAACCCCGTCCGTGGCACCGAAAGCTTTGGCATCGTTCAGCTTTTCCTCTGACATATCCATCGCGATGATGCGGGCAGCACCCGCGATACGGGCCCCTTGAATGGCATTGAGCCCAACCCCGCCCGCACCGATTACAACAACATTCTGCCCCGGGCGCACTTGGGCCGTGTTAACCACCGCGCCGACGCCGGTGATGACCCCACAGGCCAGCAGGCTGGCCACATCGGCGGGCATCTCGTCAGGCAGCGGTGCCAGCTGGCTTTGATGGACCACCACTGCTTCAGCGAAGGCCCCGCATTCCATCGCCTTGGTTGCGGGGGTGCCATCGGTCAGGCGAATGGCGGGTTCCACCGGCTGGTTGCCGTCGCAATAGACCGGAGCTCCAGAAGCGCAGGATCCACAAGTTCCGCAGGACTTTATCAGTGTCACCAAGACCTTCTGGCCGACCGCATAGGCGGTAACACCGGGCCCGGTCGACGTAATGCGGCCCGCGGCCTCGTGGCCATACACCGCAGGCAGATCACCGCCCCAACCACCGTCGATGTAGGAGATGTCGGAATGACAGATGGCAACGGCGTCGAGGCGGACTTCGACCTCGCCCTGACCGGGCGCGCGCAGGTCGATCTCTTCAATTGTCAGCGGTTCGCCAAAGGCGCGGCAGACGGCGGCTTTTACTCGGGTCATATGAAGACTCTCCCTGCTTTTTCACGGGAGAGTGCTGTGGCTTGGTGTGCTGTGCAAGCCCCTGATGCGGCATTGAGTCGGTTCCGTAGCGACATTGTCGGCGTGTCAGGCTGGCTGTCACCCCTCTTGCACCCCCGATAGACCCCTCGGACATAGGGCAGGCCGGTTTCGCCGCCTATCGGCGTCGACCCGTGGGCGGCCCTTCTCAACCCCCGGCTGGCGCAAGAGGGGGAGAATGCCACCGGCGTAAGTCTTTGAACCAGGAAGACGGCCGGGTTGCGGTTGGCAGGCAGGTGTCGGAGAAGGGAGGGACATTTGGAGGTTTGGTGATGGCACGGATCGGGCTTGGCACCTTTGGGTTGAATGTAGTAGAAAGCGGCGACACGCACGGTGCGCCGGTGGTTTTTGCCGGGGCGCTTGGGACCGAGCTGTCGATATGGGACGAGGTCTGCGCGCGTATGCCCGCAGGGTATCGTTTGATCCGTTACGACCTGCGCGGGCATGGGGCAAGCGATGTGCCGCCGGGGCCTTATTCCATGGGCGCCATGGTCCGCGATGCTGAAGCGCTGCTGGATGCGTTGGAACTGCGCGACACGGTTTTTGTCGGGATGTCGGTCGGGGGGCTGGTGGCCCAGGGGCTGGCGGTGAAGCGGATGGATCAGATCCGGGCACTGGTGCTGTCGGGTACTGCGTCCAAGATCGGCACCAAGGCTGGCTGGCAGGATCGGATCGAAACGGTTCGAACGGCGGGTATGACCGCAATCAGCGATGAGCTGATGGCGCGATGGTTCTCGCGGCGGGTTCGGGCCGAGGGCGGCGATGCGGCGATCCGTGCAATGATCGAACGCCAAGACCCGGAGGGCTACATCGGGGTGTGTGCCGCCATCGCCGGGACCGATTTCATCACCCCGACAAGCGGGCTGCGATTGCCAACGCTGGTGACCGTGGGAAGCGAAGACAGATCGACCCCGCCTGACCTTGTGCGAGAGCTTGCGGATCTGATCCCCGGATCGCGGTTTAAACTGCTGCGGGGAGCAGGGCATCTGCCTTGCGTGGACTCGGCGCCGCTTTTCGCCGAAAAGCTATCAGAGTTCCTTACCGCCATTGGCCATGGAGAGACGGCATGAGCATCAGCCCCTTCGACAGCGCAATGCTGCGTGATCTTTTCACGGACCGAGATGTCGCGACGCTGTTTTCGGACACGGCAGACATTCGCGCCATGTTGGTGGTGGAGGGGATGCTGGCCAAGGTGCAGGGCGATTTGGGGGTGATCCCGGCCGACAGCGCGGCGTTCATTCACCGATCATCGCTGGAGGTGCAGATCGACCCGGCGGGCCTGTCACTGGCCACCGGCCAGAACGGTGTCTGCGTCCCGGCCCTGATCGCGGCCTTCCGCAAAGAGATGGAAGCGCCCGAACATGCGCAATACGCCCATTGGGGCGCGACATCCCAAGACATTATCGACACCGGCCTGGCCTTACGGATGCGTCAGGCTTTGGCGTTGATCGAGGCGCGGGGGGACCGGATGGCACAGGCGCTGGCGCGGCTGGCCGGGGACCATGCGGGTACGCCGATGGTGGCGCGCACCTATGGGCAGACTGCCAACCCCACCAGTTTCGGGGCCGTTGCGGCGGCCTGGGGCTGGCCCTGGCTGGACCACAAGGCGCGACTGGCCGCCTTGCGGCCCCGGCTTTTGGCAGTCACCCTGTCGGGCGCAGCAGGGAATGGGGCAGCACTCGGGCCAAAAGCGGCAGAGACACGGGCACGACTGGCCGAAGCTCTGAAGCTGGCCGATCCGGGCCGATCCATCCACTCAACACGAGACCATGTGGCGGAATTGGCTGGGTGGCTGACCCTTGTGGCTGGGACCATGGGCAAGATGGGTGAGGATCTGTTGCTGTTGGCGCAAAGCGACGTGGGTGAGGTGCGATTTACGGGCGCGGGTGAAAGCTCGACCATGCCGCAAAAGCAGAACCCTGTCGGCGCATCGGTGCTGATTGCGTTGGCGCGCCACGTGCAAGCGTTGAACGTGGCCGTTCAGGGCGCGGCGTTGCACCGGCAGCAGCGGGACGGAGCAGCGTGGTTCACCGAATGGCTAAGCCTGCCCGCGATGATCATGGGGGTCGCCAAGGGGCTGTCGGTTGCTGCCGATCTGGCAGAAACACTGGACCCACAGGCCGACGCGATGTCCGCGCGGCTGAACGATCCGCTCGGGCTGATTCATGCCGAGGCACTGTCCTTTGCACTGGCTGCGCATATGCCACGCCCCGAAGCGCAAGCGGTGGTGAAAACCGCCTGCAAGGACGCTATCGCAACCGGCACGCCGCTGCTGTCGGTATTGGAACGGACCCATCCGGGGCTTGGCCTGGCCGAGGTGACAGACCCCGCTCGGGCCATGGGGGATGCCCCGTCCGAGGCGCGCGCCTTTGCGCAAGCGGTGGCTGATGCGTAACCAGCTACCGCTCTATTTCATCCTGTCGACCGTGGTTCTGGATGCCATGGGGATCGGCCTGATCATGCCCGTGATGCCAGGGCTGATCCGAGAGGTTCAACATGTGGATCTTGCGGATGCCGCGATTTGGGGCGGTATTCTCGCCGCCGTCTTCGCGGTCATGCAGTTCCTGTTTTCCCCGGTGCTTGGCAATCTATCGGACAGGTTCGGACGGCGGCCGGTCTTGCTGATCTCGATGGGGATGCTGGCGCTGGACTATGTGATCATGGCGCTGGCGGGCACCATTGGCTGGCTACTGATCGGGCGAATCCTTGGCGGCATTACCTCGGCCACCCATGCGACGGCCAATGCCTATATGGCTGATATTTCCAAGCCAGAGGAACGGGCGGGCCGGTTCGGGCTTATTTCAGCAGCGTTCGGCGTGGGGTTTGTTCTGGGCCCGATGGTGGGCGGCTTGCTGGCCGGGTTCGACACGCGAATGCCCTTCTGGGTCGCGGCGGGGCTGGCGGCGGCGAATTTCGGTCTGGGACTGGTGGTCTTGCCAGAATCCCTGCCACGCTGGAAACGGCGCGCGTTTGAGTGGGCGCGGGCCAATCCGCTTGGCGGGCTCAGGCAGATCGGGAAATTGCCAGGGCTTGGCTGGATGCTGCTGATGCTCTTCTTCTACAGCGTGTCAGGCTATGTTTACCCCGTGATCTGGGCCTATTTCACCCAAGCCTCCTTCGGGTGGGGGGAGGCTTTGGTCGGGCTGTCCCTGACATTATACGGCGGCGCGATGATCATCGTGCAAGCCTGGCTGATCCGGCTTGTTATCCCCCGGCTGGGAGAGGTGCGGGCCATTCTGTGGTCCATGATCCTGGATTGCGTCATGCTGTTTGGGATCGCCCTGTCACCCTGGGGCTGGCTGATCCTTGTTTTCACCCCGATTGCCGCCATCGGGACCATCGCGACGCCTGCAATTTCAAGCTATATGAGCGCGCGCGCCAGTGAGGATCAGCAGGGCGAGTTGCAGGGGGTTCTGGGATCCGTGAATGCGCTGGCAAGCGTGGTGGCGCCGCTGGCCATGACGCAGGTGTTCTTCCTGTTCACCCGCGACGGTGCCCCCATCCATTTCCCGGGCGCTCCGTTCATTCTGGCGCTGTTGCTGATGCTGGTGGCATTGGCGCTGTTCCGGGTCGGGTTGAGGTCAGGGGATGACGCCGGCAAGCTATAGCTTTCCTGTCGGCATCACACCCAATCACACAGCCTTGCCCCCATCTGGCCAGCTTGGAGCCTGAGGCCAACCCCTTGGGGAAAGGACTTCCGAATGCGCGCCGGTTCCCTGATCTTCTCCCTCGTCGCCAAGGCCATTGTCTGGGCTATTGACCTGCCGATGACGTTTGGCGCGTATCCGTAGTGGTCGGGCTCATGCTCACGCGCTTGGGTGCAGCATCGACCGAAACCTGATTGCGCGAAAAGCCGCGTGGCGTCTGCATTGGGGGTGTACAGTGGGTGTATGCGGGGTGTAGAGGCTGCCGGCGATCTCAGGGGGCTTTGGAATCAAGGCTCCCGCCCGGCTTCCGAGAGCAGATCTTATGCCGCTCGGATTCAGCGCCGCATTCCCATCAGGCTTCAGGAAAAGAGCCCTCCAAAATGACCGCCAGACAGAAACCCCAATCAGCCCCCGCTTCGGCCCCCTCTCCGCGACCGCGGCCGGTGCAGTTTGACGATTGGGCCATGATCTAAAATCATGGAAACGAACGGAAAAGCAGGGGGCGTTATGGCACCGCCCCCTGCTTCTCTTCCGACTGCCAAAGGCGTACTTTGCGTCCCGTGAGTATTTGGCGCAAAGCGATCTGTCTGACAGGGAACAAGTTGCGTCCACTGTGGGGCAGAGACGCCACCCATCCATGTTCCAGCCAAAAGACCTTGTCCCCGGATTAGTCCATCTTATGCGAAGGATAGTGGGAAATTAGACGCGCATCCGTATGCCTGCGCTCTCCTTTCGTATAGCCCACTTCGCTCACCAGGAAGCGCGGTTCAGATACGATTTTCCTTGCTATTTGCCTCGTCGACCCCCATATGCGCCGTGCGACCGTTACCGCATTTCGACCTCTGTCTCCCTAAACCGGCTTCAGTCTCGACCTGCTACCGACTGACGCCAGAGTTGCCGCATGCTGCGGGCGACGCTTAATTTAGGAGACCACGGATATGGCCAATGGCACCGTGAAATGGTTCAACACCACCAAAGGCTTCGGCTTCATCGCACCCGAAACGGGCGGCAAGGACGTTTTCGTCCACATCTCCGCCGTTGAACGTGCTGGCCTGACCGGCCTCGCTGACAACCAGAAAGTGACCTACGATCTGGAAGCTGGCCGTGATGGCCGCGAAAGCGCAACGAACATCGCCCTGGCCTAATCGGCCTAACGCGACAGAATTTCGGGATGGGGCGTGGCGCAGGCTGCGCCCCTTCTTCTTTGCCATAGGCACCCCTTGCATCGCATAGCGCCATTGCCCATTTATTGCCAATGTCAACTAGACGGAGCTCCCATGTCCGCCCCTGCCAAACTCACCTGTCTTGAATGCGCAGCGGTCAACCGCGTTCCGACCGACAAGCTGACTTCGGGTCCGAAATGCGGAATTTGCGGTGCGAAATTGTCGGATGGCAAAGTAAAGGCGCTGGACCCCGCGACATTGGCCAAGGCCACCAAGTCCGATCAGCTGCCCTTGCTGGTGGATTTTTGGGCCCCCTGGTGCGGACCCTGCCGGATGATGGCGCCGCAGTTTGAACAGGCGGCCAGGTCGCTTGCCCCCCATGCGCGTTTCGCCAAGATCGACACGCAGGATTTCCCGCAAGTCAGCCAGAAATTCGGAATACGCGGCATCCCGCTGCTGATCTTATTTCAGAATGGCCAGGAAATAGCGCGCTTGAGCGGTGCGCGCCCTGCGGCGGATATTGTCACTTTCGTGCGCAGCCATGCAAAGGCCAAAGCCTGATCCAAAGCAGCAGTCAAAATGTTTGAACCATCCGGCGGGTGGCGGCGACCTATGCGTATACGCAAGATCACACCGCCCGAAAGGATTGCCCCATGCCCGCCCCTGCCCGCCAATCCGGTTCCCTCCCTCGGACCCCCGGCGAAAAAGGCACGAAGCGCCCGACCGGGTTCCGCTTCACCGATTGGGCGATGATCTGAGTTGTTTCTGCCTGTTGACTGCCACCCCGGAAGAACCCTGTCTTCCGGGGTTTTTTCTGACATTCGCGCCGTAGTGAACCGACTATGCAGGCAGTTCCGGCACCGGTCTTGGTTTGCCGTTTTCATCGATTGCAACAAAGGTGAAGAACGCCTCTGTCACCTTCTCGCGCTCGCCCACTGCTCCGCGCTTGACCCATGCCTCAACCTCGATCCCCATCGAGGTACGGCCCACGCGGCCGATCCGTGTATAAACGCAGAGCACGTCGCCCACAGCCACGGGCCGGATGAATTTCATCGCGTCAACGGCCACCGTAGTGCAGCGACCCCGCGCGCGTTCGCGGGCGAGAATGCCGCAGGCAATGTCCATCTGGCTCAGCACCCATCCGCCAAAGATATCGCCATTGCCGTTCATATCGGCAGGCATGGCCACCGTGCGAAGTGTCAGTTCGCCTTGAGGGTCTGTCGTTTGCTCACTCATCTTGCCTGCCTTTCCTCTATCGTTGCCAGAGTGGCACCGGCGGCACGGACAAACAAGGCTGGCATCGCGTCTCGGCTGCGCCTATCTTTTTTCTTGTATTGAGAGAATTGGAGTTTCCCATGCGCCTCATTTCCGCGCTTTTCGCCCTTGCCCTGACCGCCCCCGCCGCACTGGCGCAAAGCGTCGAAGAGACCGAGCTGGTCCACGCCCTGTTTCGCAGCATGAACCCCCAATCCATCACTTATAACCGAGAGGTCTGCGGCTATATCGTGCGCACGCCCACAGGGCAGCTGGATGTCAGCAAGGTCAGTTGGGGCGGGGAAGCCTCCTGTGCGACGATCCCGGTAGAGCCCGGCTATCAGATCATCTCCTCCTGGCATACCCACGCCGCCTGGGGCCCAGGGTATGACGGAGAAGTGCCGTCGACCATCGACGTAGAGGGCGACATGGCCAGAGGGATCAACGGGTGGGTGGCAACACCGGGTGGAAGGCTGTGGTTTATCAACGGGCAGACCGGCTTCATGTACCAGGTCTGCGGGCGGGGATGCCTGCCATCTGATCCCGGCTTTTACCCGGAAGAGCATGGGCCAGTGGAAAAGCAATACACGCTGGCGCAGCTGCGTCGCCGCTTTAACGAAAGATAGAAAGAAGGCGCCGGGTTTTCCGGCGCCTTGCTTTTGTTACTCGGCCGCTTCCAGGTAATCGGTCAGCGGCGGGCAGGTGCAGACCAAATGCCGGTCACCATAGGCATTGTCCACCCGGCCAACCGGCGGCCAGTACTTATCGACCCGGAAGCTCGCGGGTGGGAAACAGCCCTGTTCACGGCTATAAGGCCGGTCCCAGTCTCCGATCAGCGCATTCACCGTATGGGGTGCGTGTTTCAGCGGGTTGTTTACCGCATCCATCTCGCCCTTTTCGATCGCCGCAATCTCGTCGCGGATGGCCAGCATCGCGGTGATGAACCGGTCCAGCTCTGCTTTGGTTTCGCTTTCCGTCGGTTCCACCATCAGCGTGCCGGCAACCGGCCAGCTCATCGTTGGCGCGTGGAAGCCGTTGTCGATAAGACGCTTGGCAATGTCGTCGACGGTGACATGGGCGCTGTCAGCAAAGGGGCGGGTGTCAAGGATGCATTCATGCGCAACACGGCCACCCTTGCCCTTGAACAGCACGTCATAAGCCCCTTCCAACCGTTTGGCGATGTAGTTGGCATTCAGGATCGCCACCTTGGTCGCCTGCGTCAGCCCCTCGCCGCCCATCATCAGGATATAGGCCCAGGAGATCGGCAGGATCGAGGCCGAGCCAAGCGGCGCGGCGCTGACCGGGCCTTCGGTTCCGCCAGTTTCCGGGTGACCGGGCAGATGCGGAGCCAAATGCGCCTTGACGCCGATAGGGCCCATGCCGGGGCCGCCGCCGCCATGTGGAATGCAGAAAGTCTTGTGCAGGTTCAGGTGGCTCACATCGCCGCCGATATCGCCCGGACGCACCAACCCCACCATGGCGTTCATGTTGGCCCCGTCGATATAGACCTGCCCGCCATGATCATGAGTGATCTGGCACACCTCGCGCACGGTTTCCTCGAACACGCCATGGGTCGAGGGGTAGGTGATCATGCAGGCCGCCAGCTTGTCGCCCGCGGCAGCGGCCTTGGCGCGGAAATCTTCCACATCGATATCGCCGTTCTCGGCCGATTTCACCACGACCACATCCAGTCCGACCATCTGGGCAGAAGCCGGGTTGGTGCCATGGGCCGATACCGGGATCAGGCAGATATTGCGGTCGCCCTGCCCGTTTGCGCGATGATAGGCCTGAATGGTCAGAAGCCCCGCATATTCACCCTGCGCGCCCGAATTGGGCTGAAGGCTCATCGCGTCATAGCCAGTGATCTCGCACAGTTGCGCGGACAGGTCCTTGGCCATTTCAGCAAAGCCCTGCGCCTGTTCGGCGGGGGCGAAGGGGTGCATGTTGGAAAACTCTGGCCATGTGATTGGCATCATCTCGGCGGCTGCGTTCAGTTTCATGGTGCAGGAGCCAAGCGGGATCATCGCCCGATCGAGCGCCAGGTCCCGGTCCGCCAGACGCCGCATGTAGCGCATCATTTCGGTTTCCGCCCGGTTAAGGTGGAAGATCGGATGTGTCAGATACTCGGACTGGCGCAGAAGCGCATCGGGCACCCGGTATTCCGCCGTCAGCCCGGCCTTGCGGCCATGGATGCCGAAGGCGCGCCAGAGCCGCTCGATCGTCTCGGGCCGCGTGGTTTCATCCAACGAAATCCCGATCCGAGTTTCACCGATCCGGCGAAGGTTGATCCGCTCGCGACGCGCCGCGTCGATGATCGCGCCCTGCAACGGGCCGGCATCCACGGTGATCGTGTCGAAGAAGGCCTCGGGCTCGACCTTGAAACCCTTCTCCTCCAGCCCGCGCGCCACGCGTACTGCCTTGCGGTGCACCCGCTGCGCGATGGCCTTCAGCCCCTCTGGCCCGTGGAACACGGCATAGAAGCTGGCCATATTCGCCAATAGCGCCTGTGCGGTACAGACGTTCGAGGTGGCTTTCTCACGTCGGATGTGCTGTTCGCGGGTTTGCAGCGACAGGCGGTAAGCGGGATTGCCTTGCGCATCTATGGATACACCGACGATGCGGCCCGGCATGTTGCGCTTATAGGCGTCCTTGCAGGCCATATAGGCAGCCGAGGGACCGCCAAAGCCCATGGGCACGCCAAAGCGCTGTGTCGATCCAACGGCGATATCGGCCCCCATGGCGCCCGGTTCCTTCAGCACGGTCAGCGCCAGAGGGTCCGCAATGACGATGCCGATGGCTTTCGCTTCATGCAGGCGGGCGATTTCGTTGCTGAAGTCGCGGACATGGCCGTAGGTGCCCGGATATTGGAAGATTGCGCCGAATACGGCCTGAGGGTCCAGATCGTCGGGGCAGCCCACGATGATCTCGATCCCAAGCGGTGCAGCGCGGGTCTTCATCACCGCGATGTTCTGTGGGTGGCAGTTTTCGTCGACGAAGAAACCAGTGGCTTTCGACTTTGCAACGCGCTGCGCCATGGTCATGGCCTCGGCCGCTGCCGTCGCCTCATCGAGCAGGGATGCGTTTGCGATATCCAGACCAGTCAGGTCCGTCACCATGGTCTGGTAGTTCAGCAACGCCTCTAGCCGGCCTTGGGAAATCTCGGGCTGATAGGGCGTATAGGCCGTGTACCAAGCCGGGTTTTCCAGAATGTTGCGCTGAATCGCGGGCGGGCAAACGGTACCGTAAAAGCCCTGTCCGATCATGGTCGAGTAGACCTTGTTCTTCTTTGCCACCTGCCGCATGTGATAGAGCAGCTCGCGCTCTGACTTTGGCTTGCCGAAGTCGAGGGGAGTTTCCTGGCGCAGGCTGGCTGGAACGGTCTGTTCGATCAGCTCGTCCAGATCCTTCACCCCCAACACCTCGAACATCTCCGCCATTTCCGAGGGCGAAGGACCGATGTGACGGCGGTTGGCGAAGTCGTAGGGTTTGTAGTCCGTGGGGGTGAAGGCCATCTGGGTTTCTCCTCAGTCGATCATCTCTTTGTAGGCGTCCTCGTCCATGTACTCTTCCATCTGAGCCAGGTCGGTCGCCTTGATCTTGAAAAACCACGCCTCGCCCATGGGGTCGTCATTGACCATGCCGGGGTTGTCGGCGAGTGCGTCGTTCACTTCCACGATCTCGCCATCAAGCGGCGCCATGATGTCAGACGCCGCTTTCACGGATTCGATCACCACGATGTCATCGTCCTTGGCCACCTGGGTGCCGGCCTCAGGCAGTTCCACGAACACCACGTCGCCAAGGGCAGTTGCCGCGTGCTCGGTGATGCCGACGGTCACGATATCGCCATCGGCGCGCAGCCATTCATGTTCTTCGGTGAATTTCATTGGGAGTCTCCCTTTCGTTGGATCAGCGTTTGTAATCGGGTTTATGGAACGGCAGGTCGGTCTGCGCGGCGGGCAAACGCTTGCCGCGAACCTCGCCGTAAAGGGTAATGTCGGCAGGGACCGAGCTGTCAATCAATCCCATGGCAATCGGCGCCCCGATTGAGGGGCCAAAGCCACCCGACGTGATCACGCCTACCTGATTGCCGCCCTCTGCCGCGTCGAACAGGGCCACGCCGCCGCGCATCGGCGCGCGGCCTTCGGGGCGCAGGCCCACGCGGCGCCGGGGGGCACCATTCTGCATTTCGTCAAGGATGCGGTCCGCACCGGGAAAGCCGCCCTCGCGGTCGCCGCCCGCGCGGCGCACCTTGTTCACGGCCCAGGTCATTCCGGCCTCGATGGGGGAAATATCTTCGGCCAGGTCATTTCCATAGAGCGGCATCCCAGCCTCCATCCGCAGGCTGTCGCGGGCACCAAGGCCAATGGGCATGACCTCTTCCATCTCCAGTAACGCACTTGCGAACGCTTCGGCAGCATCGGCAGGGACCGAGATTTCAAACCCGTCCTCGCCGGTGTAGCCAGAGCGGGAAATCCACAGCTCTGCGCCGTTCCAATCCACCTGCGCCACATCCATGAATTTCATGTCGGCAACATGCGGCACCATCCGCGCCAGCGCGGGTTCCGCCAGCGGCCCTTGCAAAGCCAGCAGCGCGCGGTCGGTCACTTCGACAACGCCCTCGATGGTGGCACGCATATGGGCGATGTCATGTTCCTTGCGAGAGGCATTGACGACAAGGAACAGATCCCCCGCCCGCCGCGCGATCATCAGGTCATCCAGCACACCGCCCGCGTCATTGGTGAAGAGGCCATAGCGCTGACGGCCTTCCTTAAGGCCGATCACATCGACCGGAACCAGAGCCTCCAGCGCCGCATCCGCCGCCAGTGGCAGCAGCACCTGCCCCATGTGGCTGACGTCAAACAGACCCGCCTTTTCGCGCGTATGCTGATGTTCGGCCATGACGCCAGCGGCGAATTGCACGGGCATTTCGTAGCCTGCGAACGGCACCATCTTGGCGCCCTGCGCCTCATGCAATGCCTTCAACGGCAAATGTTTAAGATCGCTCATGCGGCCTCCCCTTTCCTCAACCGGGGCTGGCCCGGCATCGCTAAAACATGCGTAATCCGCATGTCACGATGCCCCCTCTGTCCTTTCGCCTGAGATCGTTATCCCTTCGGCGGACGCGATTGGCGCGCCTCTCTCCAGAGTTCAGATGTCCGAGCAGGTCCTGCTGCCTGAGAGTTTACCGGGGCGGTTGCTCCTTCGGCACCGGCGCGAGACCGGATTCTCCCTGCTTGAACGAGGGGCAGAATACCGATCTTTTTGATTCCGACAAGCCCTTGCATGCAACCGCATACGCGGGCATCTCTATTCCCATGTCCGACCCGTTTTTCTTTGGCTATGGCAGCCTCGTGAACCGATCCACCCATGCCTATCCCCGCGCCGCGAAGGCGACGGTGACCGGGTGGGCGCGAGAATGGAAGAAATCAAAGCTGCGTCGCGTGGCCTTCCTGACCGCTGTCGAGGCGCATGGCGAGGAGATTGACGGGCTGATCGCCGCCGTACCCGGCGCGGATTGGGTGGCACTCGATGAACGCGAACGGGCCTATCACCGGCTGCCCGTTGCGAAGATCCGCCATGACCACCCGCCATTACCCGATATCCAGATCTATCGCGCAAGCGCAGATCATATAGAAGAATCGGGCGATCACGTCTTGCTGCAAAGCTATCTGGACGTGGTCGTGCAGGGCTATCTGCGGGAATTCGGGGCCGAGGGCGCCGACCGCTTTTTTGCCACCACCCATGGCTGGGACATGCCAATCTGTCAGGATCGCGCCGACCCCGTCTATCCCCGCCACCAGAGACTGACCGATGAGGAGCGTGATTTCGTCGATGGCCGCTTGGCGCGGCTTGGGGTGGCCTTTACCGACAGACGCCCCTGAACTGGCTGACAGTTTGAGTTCGACAATCGGCACAGGGGCGCTAAGCTTCTGGAATTGATATGTCGGGGGCAGGTGAATGACGCTAGAGATCATCGGGGCCGGGTTCGGCCGCACCGGAACCGAGTCTTTGAAACGTGCGTTGGAGATGTTGGGGTTTGGCCCGTGTCACCACATGCACGAGGTAATGGCACGACCGGAGTTAAACCAAAAATGGCGGGCCATCGCAGCGGGTGCGGACCCTGATTGGGATCAGGTCTTTCAAGGCTTCCGCGCGACGGTCGACTGGCCCTCCACTCATTACTGGGACGTGTTGGCGGACCACTACCCGGAGGCCAAGATCATCTTGTCCGTCCGCGATTCAGAAAGCTGGTTCAATAGTATGCAAAATACAATTCTGCCGGTTCTGAGGGACAGCACCGATCCCGAAAGCTTTGGCACGGCAGTTATCCGGGCCCAGGTCTTTACCGGCAGGCTGGATGATCGGGACCATATCATTGGTGTCTATGAGGATCACATCGCGCGGGTGAAGGCCACGATCCCGTCCGAGCGTCTGCTGACCTATGAGCTTGGCAGCGGATGGGGGCCGCTATGCGCGTTTCTGGGCTGCGAGGCTCCGTCCGAGCCTTATCCGTCTGGCAACCGGCCGGATCAGTTCCACGAGAAAATCGCTGCAGCCGACGCAGCAAAGGGCGTGGAATAGAAAACGCCCCGGCCTTTCGACCGGGGCGCTTCCTTAACCTCTCGGAGCAGCTTAGTCGCGCTCTTCGATGATTTCGACCATATGCGGGATCTTGGCGATCATGCCACGGACGGAAGGGGTGTCTTCCAGTTCGCGGGTCTTGTGCATCTTGTTCAGGCCCAGACCGATCAGCGTCTGACGCTGGATGGCGGGGCGGCGGATCGGGGAACCGATCTGCTTGACGACGATGGTTTTTGCCATGGGTGCGTCTCCTTACGAATCTGCGGCTTCAGCAGTGGCTTCCGCTTCCGGCTTGCGCAGGATGTCGGCCACTTTCTTGCCACGGCGTGCCGCAACCATGCGCGGGGAGGACTCGTTACGGAGACCGTCCAGCGTGGCGCGGATCATGTTGTAGGGGTTCTGGGACCCGGTCGACTTGGCAACCACGTCCTTGACGCCCAGCATCTCGAACACGGCGCGCATCGGACCACCGGCGATGATACCGGTACCTTCCGGAGCGGTGCGCATGGTCACCTTGCCAGCGCCGTGATGGCCCTTGACGTCATGATGCAGGGTGCGGCCTTCCTTCAGCGGCACACGGATCAGCTGACGCTTGGCCTGCTCGGTCGCCTTGCGGATCGCCTCGGGCACCTCTTTGGCTTTACCCTTGCCGAAACCGACGCGGCCACGCTGGTCGCCGACAACCACGAGGGCTGCGAAACCAAAGCGCTTACCACCTTTTACGGTCTTGGAGACCCGGTTGATCGCAACCAGACGATCTGCGAATTCGGGCGTTTCTTCCCGTTCCTGACGGCGGCCACGGCCCCCGCGGTTTTCACGTTCTGCCATTGATGGCATCCTTTTCCTGGTGGCGCGCCCTGCACGCCGGTTTGTCTCAATCGAAGTGGGCCGGAACCGGCCCCCCGATCATCGAGGCGGCACCGCAAGGCGCCGCCTGCAAGAGACCCGAAACGGGTCTTAGAACTTCAGACCACCTTCACGCGCGGCGTCGGCCAGAGCCTTCACCTTGCCGTGGAAGAGGAAGCCGCCACGGTCGAAGTAGCAGTCTTCGACGCCAGCAGCTTTGGCACGCTCGGCGATTGCCGCGCCCACCTTGGTGGCTGCTTCGACGTTGTTCTTGCCGACTACGCCCAGATCCTTCTCCATGGTGGAGGCGGAGGCCAGGGTGACGCCATTCACGTCGTCGATCAGCTGAACGCTGATGTTCTTGTTCGAGCGGTGAACCGACAGGCGCGGACGCCCATTCGCGGTTGCCCGCAGCTTGTTCCGGACGCGCAGGCGGCGTTTCTGGAACAGGACTTGTTTGCTGTTTGCCATTTTTCGCGCCTTTACTTCTTCTTGCCTTCCTTGCGGAAGATATACTCATCCTTGTAGCGGATGCCTTTGCCCTTATAGGGCTCGGGCTTGCGCCATTCGCGGATGTTTGCTGCAACCTGACCGACCTCTTGCTGGTCGATACCTTCAACGATGATTTCGGTCGGCTTCGGCGCGGTCACGGTGACACCGGCGGGAACCTCGAAATTCACGTCATGCGACAGACCAAGCGCCAGCTTCAGGGTGTTGCCCTGCATCTGTGCCCGGTAACCCACACCCTGGATCTCCAGCTCTTTCTTGAAGCCTTCGGTCACGCCGGTCACCAGATTGGCGACCTGGGTGCGGGACATGCCCCACTGCTGACGGGCCCGCTTGGACTTGCCGCGCGGAGTTACCGACACTGCGTTGTCTTCAATGGTGATCGTCACATCGTCGGTTGCGGTGAAGCTGCGGGTGCCTTTCGGCCCCTTCACTTCAACGGTCTGGCCGGAGACGGATGCCGAAACACCCGACGGCAGCTCGACCGGTTTCTTACCAATACGAGACATTGCCAGACCTCCTTAGAACACGGTGCAGAGCACTTCGCCGCCAACATTGGCGCCGCGTGCTGCTGCATCCGACATCACGCCCTTGGACGTGGAGACGATGGAAACACCCATGCCCTGACGGACCTGCGGGATGTCGTTGACGCTCATGTACACGCGACGGCCGGGCTTGGACACGCGCTTGACTTCGCGGATCACAGGCTCGCCCTCATAGTACTTGAGGCTGATTTCGATGGTGGGATGGCCCTTTGCATCCGTGCCACGTTCGTAGCCGCGGATATAGCCTTCGTCGGCCAGCACATCCAGAACCCAAGCGCGCAGCTTCGATGCCGGGGTCGACACGGTCGACTTGCCACGCATCTGGGCGTTGCGGATACGGGTCAGCATATCACCGATAGGATCGTTCATCATGTCAAACCCTCCTTACCAGCTCGACTTGACCATGCCCGGGATCTGGCCATACGAGGCCAGTTCACGCAGCATGATCCGCGACATTTTCAGCTTACGGTAGTACGCCTTGGGGCGGCCGGTCAGCTGGCAACGGTTGTGCAGACGGGTAGCCGAGCTGTTGCGCGGCAGTTTCGCCAGTTTCAGACGAGCCTTGAAGCGCTCTTCCATCGGCAAGTTCTCATCGTTCGCGATTTCCTTCAGCGCAGCGCGCTTGGCGGCGTATTTTGCCACCAGACGTTCACGCTTCAGTTCGCGTTCGATCATTGCTTTCTTAGCCATGTTCTACTTCCTCTCCGCGGCTCAGCTGTTGAACGGCATGTTGAAATGCTTCAACAGCGCCTTAGCTTCCGCGTCGGTGTTCGCGGTGGTGGTGATCACGATGTCCATACCCCAGACCTCATCGACCTTGTCGAAGTTGATCTCGGGGAACACGATATGTTCCTTCATGCCCATGGCGTAGTTGCCACGGCCATCAAAGGACTTGCCCGACACGCCGCGGAAGTCGCGGATACGGGGCATTGCAATCGTGATCAGGCGATCGAGGAATTCGTACATGCGGTCGCCACGCAGGGTGACCTTGGCGCCGAGCGGCATACCTTCACGAACCCGGAAACCGGCGATCGACTTGGAGGCCGTGGTGGTCAGAGCTTTCTGGCCAGCGATTGCAGTCAGGTCTTCCTGAGCCGACTTGGCTTTCTTGGAATCGCGAACCGCTTCGGCCCCGCAGCCGATGTTCAGGACGATCTTGTCCAGGCGCGGGATCTGCATGTCGTTCTTGTAGCCGAACTCTTCCTTCATGGCAGCGCGGATGCTGTCCTTGTAGGCGGCCTTCAGACGCGGGGTGTAGTTTGCGGAATCAAGCATCGATCACGTCCCCCGTGGTCTTGGCGTAACGGACCTTCTTGTCGCCTTCCATGCGGAAGCCAACGCGGGTTGCTTTGCCATTTGCGTCGAGAAGCGCCAGGTTCGACAGATCGATCGGCATTGCCTTGGGAAGGCGGCCGCCCTGATCGGTCTGGCTCTGACGGGTGTGACGGATGGCCATGTTGATGCCCTCCACCACGGCTTTGCCGGCCTTGGGGTTCACGGAAGTAATGGTGCCTTCCTTGCCCTTGTCCTTGCCGGCCAGCACGACGACCTTGTCGCCGGTTTTCAGCTTAGCAGCCATCTTACAGCACCTCCGGGGCGAGCGAGATGATCTTCATGAAGTTCTTGGCACGCAGTTCGCGCACAACCGGCCCGAAGATACGGGTACCGACCGGCTCACCTGCGTTGTTCAGGATCACGGCGGCGTTGCGGTCAAAGCGGATGGCGGTGCCGTCTTCACGGCGAACTTCTTTGGCGGTGCGCACGACGACGGCCTTGCGGACGTCCCCTTTCTTCACGCGGCCGCGCGGAATGGCTTCCTTCACCGAGACGACAATGATGTCGCCAACGGAGGCGTATTTACGCTTGGAACCACCCAGGACCTTGATGCACTGCACCCGGCGAGCGCCGGAGTTGTCAGCGACATCCAGATTGGTCTGCATCTGGATCATGTGGTTTCTCCCGACCTGTGGGGGCTGGTCTAGTTTGTTCCCCCAGGGTTTCGTTCAGTCTGAAAAGCCGGTGCCTTAGTTGGCAACGACCTCCCAGCGTTTGGACTTCGAAATGGGGGCACATTCCTGGATACGGACGGTGTCACCCACCTTGAAGGTGTTGTTTGCATCGTGAGCCCGGTACTTCTTGGATTTACGGATGGTTTTCTGCAGCACGGGGTGCTTGAAGCGGCGCTCGACAGACACGGTGATGGTCTGTTCGTTCTTGTCGCTGGTGACGGTGCCGGTAAGGATACGTTTGGGCATTGTCTTACGCCTCCGCCGCGGCAGCAGCCGCTTTTTCGTTCAGTACGGTGAGAACACGGGCCGCATCACGGCGCACGGTGCGCATACGCGCGGTGTTCTCGATTTGGCCGGTGGCCTGCTGGAAACGCAGGTTGAAGGCTTCTTTCTTAAGATTGGCAAGCTCGTCGCGGAGTTGATCCGGCGTCTTGTCACGCAGTTCCTGGGCGTTCATCGCCTTTTCCTTTTCTACAATCACCAGAAGGCGCCTCGAGTTGTTGAGGGTAACCTTGGCCCTGGTGGTTATATGACAAACGACGAATCCCCGGACAGGGCCCGGGGACTCGGCAGATGCCGCTCTATAAGAGGGTTGGGCACAGGGGGCAAGGGTTAGATTGAAAAACCTTTGTCGTAAGGCTGCGATGCCTCTCGCGTGAAGTCGCGCCTTAGTTTAATAGCACGTTTATGCCCAATATCTCCTCCCTCTTCGTGACCCGCCTCTACCGCGCCCGCTTGTCGGAATTCGCCCCCGCCATCGACCCGCAGGAGCTGGACAATTCCTGCATCGTGATCGCCGAGGATGACGAGGCGGGGCAGGAGTGGTGCGAGGAGAATGGCTATCCCGGCTATACCTCCTACGCCTCGCTCACCGACCTGCCTTGGCGCTTTCCCATCTTCGCGGATCTGGTGAAGGTGCTGGATCAGCATGTGGCGGCCTTTGCCGAGGATCTGGAATTCGACCTCGACAGCCGCAAGCTGGTGTTGGAGGATCTGTGGATCAACATCCTGCCCGAGGGTGGTATGCATTCCAGCCACCTGCACCCGCATTCAGTCATTTCAGGCACCACCTATGTGGCCATGCCCGAAGGGGCCAGCGCCCTGAAGCTTGAAGACCCGCGCTCAGGCCGGATGATGGCCGCCCCGGCCCGGCTCAAAGGCGCGCGGGAGGAGCTGAAGACCTTCATCTATGTGAAACCCGATGTGGGCGACGTGCTGCTTTGGGAAAGCTGGCTGCGCCACGAGGTGCCGATGAACATGGCCGAAGAGGAACGCATCTCGGTCAGCTTCAACTACCGTTGGGAGTAAGCCCCGCGCGCCCGGCCAGCAGGCGCGCAGGAGTTTGATCAGACCATCGCCAAAATGCGCGCCGGACCACCACTGCCGCCCCGGAACTTGGGCGCGCCGATGAAGATCGTGGCGCCGGACGCGGGCAGCCGGTCCAGGTTGGCGACATTCTCGATCCCGAAGCGGCCCGAGGGCAGCCAGGAATAATGCGTCGCGAAATCCTGCGAATTGCCGGGGTCGAGCGACAGCGTGTCCACCGCGATGGAGCTTGCGCCGGTCTCCTCCATCAGCATTTGCGCCGCTTCCACGTGGAAGCCGGGATAATGCTGCATCTCGCCATCGAAATTGCGGAAGCCGTCGGTGTCTACCTTGGCACCCCAACCGGAATACATAGCCACGCAGGCATTGTCGGGGATATCGCCATTATCAGCGATCCAGGCGCGCAGATCGTCGGGCGTTACGGTCGTATCTGCATCTTCCGCCGCGCGGGCGGCGATGTCGATCACGCAAAGCGGCGCAATCAGGTTGCCAACCGGGATTTCGTCAACCGACAGCCCGTCAGCCGAGAAATGCAACGGCGCGTCGATGTGGGTGCCGGTGTGTTCGGCGATATGCAGCTGGAACAGGTTGAACCCGTGTTCGGAGAAATTGAACTCCTGCTCCATGGCAAAGCCCGGTGCGCCGCCCCAGGTGGGGAAGTCATGATGCAGCGCATGGGTTAGGTCCTCGATCGCCCCGTGCCCCGCCGCCATGGCAGGCAGTGCGGTCGTGGCTCCGACGGCTGCAGCCGCCCCTGCCCCTGCCGTCGCCTTGAAGAAACTGCGACGCGACAGCATCCGTTCCTTCACCGCGTTCATCACACAGATATCGCACATGAGCTTTCTCCCTGTTGTTGGATGACATGGAGCTTAGCGTGGTTTCGGGATTCTCCCTATAGGTGTGTGGAAGCGGACATTTCGCGGCTGACTTCTTGACCGATGCGCGCCGAACCCCGATCTTTCCCCTTGTTAGGACACGCGTCATTTGGGCGGGGATATACGCCCCCCACATCAGAAAGGACATTTCAGATGCAATGCCATGAGGTTGACTACGAGCTCTTCGGCGACGACATGCAGATCGTCGAGGTGGAGCTTGATCCCGGAGAGAAGGTGATCGCTGAGGCGGGGGCCATGAACTACCTCGAAGACGGGATCGGGTTCGAAAGCCGTATGGGCGACGGGGCGCAGCCCACCGGCGGGATCATGAATTCGCTTCTCAATGTCGGAAAGCGGGTGCTGACTGGGGAATCCATCTTCCTCACCCATTTCACAAATAACGGTCAGGGCAAGAAGCGCGTGGCCTTCGCCGCCCCCTATCCCGGCAAGATCATCCCCGTGAATATGGCCGAGATCGGTGGGGAGCTGATCTGTCAGAAGGATGCCTTTCTGTGTGCCGCCTTCGGCACCACCACCGGCATCGCCTTTCAGAAGAAGCTGGGCGTCGGGTTCTTCGGGGGCGAGGGGTTTATCCTTCAGCGCCTGAACGGCGACGGCATGGCCTTCATCCATGTGGGCGGCACGGTCATCAAGCGAGAGCTTGCAGCCGGCGAAACCCTGCGCGTCGATACCGGATGTCTTGCCGCGATGGATGGTAGCGTCGGTTATGACATCGAACGGGCCGGGAACCTGAAGTCGATGGTGTTCGGTGGCGAAGGCATCTTCCTCGCCACCCTGAAAGGCCCCGGTACCGTCTGGCTGCAAAGCCTGCCTTTCTCACGCCTCGCCGACCGCATCATGCGCGCGGCAGGTCCGGATGGCAGCAGGGGCGAAGGGTCTGTCCTTGGCGGCCTGGGGGATATGTTCGGGGATCGTTAAGCGCGCGCGGGGAAGCGCCTTCGAAGGCGCTTTGACCCGATTTCGAAATCGGGTGGGAAGGCGGTTCGAACCGCCTTGGCCCCGCCTCTGGTCAAACCGTGCCCGTGACCTGGATGGACAGCGCAAAAAAGAAAACCCCCACCGATCTCTCGGCGGGGGTTTTCGATGTCGTAGGGTGGGCAGTTTGCCCACCACTTACCAGTCTTCGCGGACCACGGTGCGGGTCTTGATCGGCAGCTTCATCGCAGCCAGGCGCAGGGCCTCGCGTGCGATCGGCTCGGACACGCCGTCGATCTCGAACATGATCCGGCCGGGCTTGACCTTGCAGGCCCAGTAATCGACCGAACCCTTACCTTTACCCATACGAACTTCTACGGGCTTAGAGGTCACGGGCAGATCGGGGAAAATCCGGATCCAGACACGACCCTGACGCTTCATGTGACGCGTCATGGCCCGACGGGCGGCTTCGATCTGACGGGCGGTGACCCGCTCGGGTTGCAGCGCCTTCAGGCCGAAGGTGCCGAAGTTCAGGTCAGACCCGCCCTTCGCTTCACCGCGGATACGGCCCTTGTGCTGTTTGCGGAATTTTGTGCGCTTCGGTTGCAGCATTTTCTTCTACTCCTTAGCGATCACGACGGCCGCGGCCACCGCCCTGAGGACGCGGTCCGCCACCTTCCTGGGCTTCAGCGTGGCGACGGTCACGGGCAGCGGGATCGTGCTCCATGATTTCGCCTTTGAAGATCCAGGTCTTGATGCCGATGATGCCGTAGGGCGTGGACGCCTCGGCATGTGCATAGTCGATGTCGGCGCGAAGGGTGTGAAGCGGCACGCGGCCCTCACGATACCATTCGGTCCGTGCGATTTCAGCGCCACCCAGACGGCCGGCAACGTTCACGCGGATGCCGAGGGCACCCATACGCATGGCGTTCTGCACGGCGCGCTTCATGGCACGACGGAAGGACACACGACGTTCCAGCTGCTGCGCGATGGATTCTGCAACCAGGGCAGCGTCCAGCTCGGGCTTGCGGATCTCAACGATGTTGAGGTGCAGTTCCGACGCGGTCATCGACGCGAGCTTTTTGCGCAGGGTTTCGATATCGGCGCCTTTTTTGCCGATGATCACGCCCGGACGTGCGGTGTGAACGGTGACGCGGCACTTGCGGTGCGGACGTTCGATGATCACACGGGACACACCCGCCTGCTTGCACTCTTCGTGGATGAACTCACGGATCTTGATGTCCTCCAGCAGGAGGTTCCCGTAGTCCTTGGTATCGGCGTACCAGCGGCTGTCCCAGGTGCGGTTCACCTGCAGGCGCATGCCAATCGGATTAACCTTGTGACCCATTAGGCTTGCTCCTCAACTTGACGCACCGTGATGGTGAGTTCCGAAAACGGCTTCACGATCCGGCCAAAGCGGCCACGGCCACGCGGGCGACCGCGCTTCATGACCATGTTCTTGCCGACATAGGCTTCGGCGACAACCAGTTCGTCCACATCGAGATTGTGGTTGTTCTCGGCGTTGGCGATAGCGGACTGAAGGCACTTCTTCACGTCTACGGCGATCCGCTTCTTCGAGAAGGTCAGATCGGCCAGGGCCTTGTCGACCGACTTGCCGCGGATCATCTGTGCGACGAGGTTCAGCTTCTGCGGGCTGGTGCGCAGCATACGCAGCTTTGCCATCGCCTCGTTGTCCGCCACGCGGCGGGGATTCTTATCCTTGCCCATGGCTTACTTCCTCTTCGCTTTCTTGTCGGCCGCGTGACCATAATAGGTCCGCGTCGGCGAGTATTCACCGAACTTCTGGCCGATCATGTCCTCGGTGACGTTCACCGGGATATGCTTCTTGCCATTGTAGACGCCGAAGGTAAGGCCCACGAACTGGGGCAGAATGGTGGAGCGGCGCGACCAGATCTTGATGACCTCGTTGCGGCCCGACTCACGAGCTTTTTCGGCCTTCTTGAGGACGTATGCGTCGACAAAAGGACCCTTCCAGACGGAACGCGACATGGATCAGCGCCCTTTCTTCTTGGCGTGACGCGAGCGGATGATCAGCTTTTGCGACGCCTTGTTCTTGTTGCGGGTACGAGCCCCTTTGGTCGGCTTGCCCCAAGGGGTAACCGGGTGACGGCCACCAGAGGTCCGGCCTTCACCACCACCGTGGGGGTGATCAACCGGGTTCATCACGACACCACGCACAGAGGGGCGGATGCCCTTGTGGCGGTTGCGACCGGCTTTACCGATATTCTGGTTCGAGTTGTCCGGGTTCGACACGGCACCAACGGTGGCCATGCATTCCTGACGCACCAGGCGAAGTTCGCCCGAGGACAGGCGGATCTGGGCGTAGCCACCATCACGACCGACAAACTGGGCATAGGTGCCCGCGGCGCGCGCGATCTGGCCACCCTTGCCGGGCTTGAGCTCGATATTGTGGATGATCGTCCCGATCGGCATGCCCGAGAACGGCATTGCGTTGCCCGGCTTGATGTCAGCCTTGGCAGACGCGATCACCTTGTCGCCAATACCAAGACGCTGCGGCGCGAGGATATAGGCCTGCTCGCCGTCTTCGTACTTGACCAGGGCGATGAACGCGGTGCGGTTGGGGTCATATTCGATCCGCTCGACGGTCGCGGTGACGTCGAACTTGTTCCGCTTGAAATCGACGATGCGATAGAGACGCTTTGCCCCACCGCCGCGGCGGCGCATCGTGATCCGTCCGGTGTTGTTCCGGCCGCCCGACTTGGTCAGACCCTCGGTGAGGGCCTTGACAGGACGTCCTTTCCACAGCTCCGAACGGTCGATCAGAACCAGCCCACGCTGGCCCGGCGTCGTCGGCTTATACGACTTGAGTGCCATGTTTACTGTCTTCCGTTTTCTGTGCGGGTCATGCGGCAGCTGCTGCGAGACCCTGATGTTATAGGCCCCCGTAGGTGCCCGTCGTGAATGTCCTTGCGAACAAAAGCAGAGCCCCGGACGAATCCGGGGCCTTGCCGATGGGGTCTCTTAGGGGGTTCGGGGGGTGGGGTCAAGCACCGTCGGTGACAAAGGGAGCACGCCGTGGGATCGCCAGACCGCGGGATGGCGAGACAACACCTGTGGGGCTCAGATTTTCCCTCCAGACCCGAACTTCGTACGAACGTTGCACCCGAAATCACCCAATCGCCAGCCGGGGGGCAGTCTGGCAATCGAGCGGCGGCCTCTCGCTCCTTGCTTGAGCGCGACAAAACGTTCAGAATTCGATAGCCATAGTCCTGAGCCTGACGTTGATGAGGAAATCAATGCGTCCAATCTTTACAATACATGCAGGTGAATTCGTCTTTGGTGAAGCCATCGAAAAACTGTTTCCGTCAGCCGATCTGTGGATTCCTGCGAAAGACAGAGGTATTGATTTTCTTATCACAGTGCCCGGTCAGGAGAAGTCAGTATCGGTCCAAGTAAAAATGTCCCGAGACTACAGCAACGCGCTTGCAAAAACTGAATTTGACAAGCGGCAACTCGCAGGTGGTTGGTTTAAATTTTCTCACGAGAAGATCGCAAACAGTCCCGCAGAAATTTGGTCATTAATACTCATTTCCAGATCACGAAAGACTAAGCCAATGTTTGTTAATATTCGGCCCGACGCCTTGCTGGACAAGCTAGAAACAACGCATGGCGTCAAAGACAGTTATGACCTCTATCCCTGGATCTTGAAGATGCACTCAAAGACGATTTGTGTTGAAGGCCGTGGTCTCAAGAAGGATGCCCGTGAACAGATTGCTTGTGGTGAGCGGATACCTGAAAGTCGTGATTGGACTGAACACTTCGAAGACTGGGACATCTTCAACTTGAACTAGTGATTGCAACAATCCCGTCATGCAACGAGTTCGGTCCCTTAGCAGAACGGCTTTAGAACTCGCATCCAGTGGTTGACCAACCCGCGTTACGCCACGTGCACGATTATCGCAAACCCCTCCCCTTCGCTCGGCGGCACGAAGTGGCTGGTGATCTGTTCGAACTGTTCATCTGTCACCTCGAACGGGTGCTCTCCATCTGCATTGCGCGCCTTCAGCCGGGCCTTGCAGACCGCATCGGGGACGTCGAGATAGTGCAGCATGTGCGGCGCATCGGTGCTATCGGCCAAGTCTTTCATCCAGCGGCGCTGTTCGATCGTGTTGGCCGGGAAATCCAGCACCACGCTCACCCCCGCCGCCAGCAGGTCGCGCACCAGCGGGCCCACGACTTTCTTCAGCCGGGTGGAATAGCGCATATAGTCAGGGATCGTCAGCAGCTCGTCTGGGTAGAGCAGCGGCAGCCACTCATCCTCTGACAGCACCACCGCGCGATGCTCCGCCGCCAGTGCCTTGGACAGTGTCGATTTGCCCGCCGCTATCTTGCCGCAGAGGAAATGCAGTTCGGCTTGCCCGCTCGCCATGATCAAATTCTCTTCTTCTATCCAGTCCAGATCATATGGGGCATCTATGAAACAAGAAAACCCCCGGCTTTCACCGAGGGTTCGGTTAACAATACAGACCTGAAGATCAGGCCAAACTGGGCCATCCACGACAGGCCACAAACTCGGAAGAGCCCTTACTTGGGTACGCGCCAGAAATAGCCGTGGTCGTCAATTCGCTCGATTGGCGCATCGATGCCGTGTTCATCCCGATACTCATCCACAGCGGCACGGCAGCCTTTCCAGGATCCGTAGTCATCAATAATCACAAACCCACCGGGGGATACCTTGGGATACAGATTGACAAGGGCGTCCATCGTGGATTCATAAAGATCACCGTCCAAACGCGCGATGGCAATCTTCTCAACCGGCGCGGTCGGCAGGGTATCGCTAAACCAGCCTTTCAGAAACTTCACTCGGTCATCCAGAAGATCAAACCGCCGGAAATTTGCCTCTACAGCTTGTTGCGTAACAGCGAGGGTGCTGCTTCCACTGAGTTCTGGATCATCCGCAATTTCAAGATCCCTGCCGTATTGCTTGGGCAGACCCTCGAAACTGTCAGCACACCAGACTGAACGATCCGTAGCTCCGCGAAGATCCAGCAGAGCTTTCGCAAACATCATGGCGCCACCGCGCCAAACACCGGTTTCAATGACATCCCCTTCAATGCCGTCTGCAAGCACGGTTTCAAGGCAGAACTCGATATTATCCAGGCGCTTATGGCCAACCATCGTATAGCCAAACAGCGGCCAATCTTCACCGCCCTGACGTCTCGCCGGATCAAACGGCAATTGTCTCACCACAGCGTATCCGCGCTTCTTAGCCGTCCGAGCAATCCAGCGCCGGACACGTGATCGCAGCGACTTGTCCCCCCCTGCGGCCACGCCTTTCGCGACATCATAGGCATCAAGTATCTGCCACGCGCTTTCGTTGTAGCAAGACGCGGTCAGGACTTCTTTGAAGAGATTGAGGTCAGTGATCGCTGGCCTGGTGATGTCTGGAGAGGTCAAAGCTAGTTTCCTTATCGGCCACGGTGCAAACTGCGTTCCGTCTTATCAAAGATGCCGCAGAAGACACTATGCGCATCTGCATCGGTATCAACAAGTACGGCCCGGCTTCGTGCGAAGTCGGGCCGTACTAAATGTTCTACATGGCGATCAGAGGCCAGTCGATACGTCGATCGTGTTGCCCTCTTCGAGGGTCACATAGGCCTTCTTCACGTCCTTCCGCTTGCCAAGCTGGCCGCGGAAGCGCTTGGTTTTACCCTTGGTGATGGTCGTGTTCACGGCCTTCACCTTCACGCCGAAGAGGTTTTCAACCGCTTCCTTGATCTGGGGTTTGTTCGCGTCGATCGCCACTTCGAAGACAATGGCACCGTTCTCGGACGCCATGGTCGACTTTTCGGTGATGACCGGCTTGCGGATCACGTCGTAATGTTCTGCCTTCGCGCTCATTTCAGTCGAGCCTCCAGTGCTTCGACACCCGCCTTGGTGATCACGAGCGTATCACGCTTGAGGATGTCATAGACGTTTGCGCCCATGGTCGGCAGAACATCGAGACCTTCGATGTTGCGCGCGGCCTTGGCGAAGTTTGCGTCCACGTCAGCGCCGTCGATGATCAGCGCGCGCTTCCAACCCAGCTCCTTGACCTGCTTGGCCAGGACCGAGGTTTTAGCGACGTCCATCGAGATGCTGTCCAGAACGACCAGCTCACCCGCTGCCGCCTTGGCGGACAGGGCGTGACGCAGGCCGAGCTTGCGGAACTTCTTCGGCAGATCGTGGCCGTGGCTGCGCGGGGTCGGGCCCTTGTAGACACCACCCTTGCGGAAGATAGGCGCGTTGCGGTCACCATGGCGTGCGCCACCGGTGCCCTTCTGGCGATAGATCTTCTTCGTCGAGTAGCTGGTTTCCGACCGGGTCTTCACCTTGTGGGTGCCGGCCTGGGCGTTGTTGCGCTGCCACCGAACGACGCGGTGCAGGATGTCGGCACGGGGTTCCAGACCGAAGAGATCTTCGGACAGTTCCACGGAACCGGCAGTGCCGCCGTCGAGCTTGATCACATCAAGTTTCATTCTTCCGCTCCTTCAGCAGGAGCCTCGACCGGCGCTTCCACTGCGGCCGACTTCACGGCTGCGGGGAACGGAACGCCATCGGGCAATTTCTTCTTCACGGCATCCTTGATGGTGACCCAGCCACCCTTCGAGCCCGGAACAGCGCCCTTGACCATGATCAGACCACGGTCTGCATCGGTCTTAACGACTTCCAGGTTCTGGGTGGTGACGCGCACGGCGCCCATGTGGCCAGCCATCTTCTTGCCTTTGAACACGCGGCCGGGGTCTTGACACTGACCGGTCGAACCGTGCGAACGGTGGCTGATCGACACACCGTGAGAGGCGCGAAGACCACCGAAGTTGTGCCGCTTCATGGCACCGGCGAAGCCTTTACCGATCGAGGTGCCGGACACGTCGACCCGCTGGCCTTCCAGGAAGTGTTCAGCCGACAGTTCGGCGCCCACTTCGATCAGGTTGTCAGGGGTCACACGGAATTCCGCCAGCTTGCGCTTAGGGGCCACGCCAGCACCGGCGTAATGGCCGCGCATGGCCTTGGAAACACGCTTGACCTTCGGGGTGCCAGCGCCGAGCTGAACGGCAGAGTAGCCGTCTTTCTCGGTGGTGCGCTGCGACACGACCTGCAGGTTATCAAGCTGAAGAACGGTCACAGGGATCTGCTTGCCGTCTTCCATGAACAGGCGGGTCATGCCCACCTTCTTGGCGATCAATCCAGAGCGCATCTGATTGCCCTCCTTAGACCGAAATCTGAACGTCGACGCCAGCAGCGAGGTCGAGCTTCATCAGCGCGTCCACGGTCTGCGGGGTCGGGTCGACGATGTCGAGCAGACGCTTGTGGGTACGGATTTCCCACTGGTCACGGCTCTTCTTGTCGATATGGGGGCCACGGAGAACCGTGAACTTCTCGATCTTGTTCGGCAGCGGGATCGGTCCGCGAACTTGCGCGCCGGTCCGCTTGGCGGTGTTGACGATCTCTTGCGTGGACGCATCCAGCACACGATAGTCAAACGCCTTGAGCCGGATACGAATGTTCTGACTTTGCATGTCATTCGCCCTTTCAGGCTTAGAGTTGATAGGACGACCGGCGGCTCATTCCTCCGGCCCTCTTCGAACTCAAAAAGCGGGATCGAATCCCGCTTCTCAAGCAGTCCGCATTAGCGAACCCGCGCGCTATACGCGGGATGGAGTGGTGGGGCAAGGGGAAAGTTGGGGATTTCAGCTCACTCGGGCCGAGTGGCTACCCACGCCCCACTCGCAGATCAATAGTCAGCTCGTCTACGCCAGATGATCCAAAAAATCTGAAGGGGAACGAAAACAGCCATCGTTAGCCAAGCGATCCCAAGCTGCACTTCGTGCCCAGTCATGGGGTGGCGCATTCCGGTCAGGGCCTCGCAAACGGAAACTTCTCCAAAAATCACAGGAGCCAGATTGACTGCATAGACCAATTGCCAGCCCAGAACACCAATAAGAGGTGCGCATACAACCAGAACAATGGGCCCAGCCTCTGATTTAGCCAGGGCGAGCAAGCCGAGAACATACAGGGGACCGGAATAACACACTAAGTAAGGCCCAGCAGCGCCGCCTTGTGTGCAGGTCTCAGGCAACATACCAATGGCTGCGAACGCGCCAGCGAGATAGAACAATACAATCGAAAAGATAGCCCACATTTCTGAAACGCTCACATGCCAACTCGCATGAGTCAACAAAGCGCACTCAAGCATTGAAGTACCCCTTTCGAAGTCGCTCATGTTGTTCGAGCGCGGAAACAAGGCGAAGCCACCGCGCATTGCCGACGCGTCCCGACGCGGAGGCGATTTGGTGAGGGACATGCGAGCTTGAGAGGTTCGATGAATTTGGCTTGGATAAAGTGATAGCAACTGCCGTTCGGATCGCCCCGCGCGCGCCGGCACTGCGCTCCTCGTCTGGTAAAATAGATATACGCTCTGAGTGTACTGGGCCCTGCAAATCAAAAAGGCCCGCTCGGCAATGCCGCTGTCGCCTGTCCGCATGTCAACACTGACCGCCTTTGAGATCAGGAAACCTGCTTGTCAGGTACCGAGAAACGACCGGCAACCGGACCTGCCACTCAGACTTCTGGGAAAGCAGGGGGATCGTCGTGCTACCCTACGCCTCATGTACTTGACAGATTGAAACATGCGGGTCCTGCAGGATAAGCAGGGGTGCGGAGAGAAGGGGGCACAATGAGTTTGCGATCACGGATCATCAACGGGCCGGGCTTTTTCTTCGTCATGTCCAGCCTGCTTTCCGGATGGATGCGCTTCGTCGCAGCCACCTCGCGCATCGACCGAAAGGGATGGGCTGAGGTCGAAGAGGCCATCGGGACCGATCGGGGCGTGATCATCTGTTGCTGGCACCAGCGGATCATGATGTCGCCCTTCCTGATGCCCGGCAATGAGGACCGCTGCAACAGCCTCACCTCGCACAAACGCCCGGGGCGCATAGTCGGCCAGATGCTGAAACGTTTCGGGTTCAAGACCACCCCTCTGCCGCCTGGAACAATGGGGACGAGCCAGATGCGCAGCCTTCTCGGGGGGCTGAGGCAGGGCATTTCGATCTGCATGTCACCGGATGGGTCGAGCGGGCCGGCTTTCGAATGCAAGATCGTCCCGATTCAGTGGGCACGGGCATCCGGCGTTCCGATTTTCGTCTTCACCTTCTCGTGCAAAAGGTCCTGGGCCTTACCGACCTGGGACAGGATGATGCTGCCCTTGCCATTCAATCGCATGACGCTTCAGTGGCAAAAATGGGATCGGCAGGTTCCGCGCCAGAGCGACGATTTCGAAGCATTGCGGATCGATTTGCAGGGCTTCATGAATGATCAGGTGGCAGAGTTGGACGCTGTTTACGGGCGCAATCCCTAGCCTCGGGGTCAAAGGGCAGGAATGTCGGCAATCGATCTTCCGAAAGGACAAGGGCCCGGTGCTGCGGGCCAAGCAAAAAGGCCGCCCGATTGGGCGGCCTTTCTGTTTGTCTTGGTGATCCGGTCGCTTATGCGAGGATCTTGGACACGACGCCGGAACCCACGGTGCGGCCGCCTTCGCGGATGGCGAAGCGCAGGCCGTCTTCCATGGCGATCGGGGCGATCAGCTCAACCGTGAACTTCAGGTTGTCGCCGGGCATCACCATCTCGGTGCCTTCGGGCAGCTGAACGGTGCCGGTCACGTCCGTGGTACGGAAGTAGAACTGCGGGCGGTAGTTCGCGAAGAACGGCGTGTGACGGCCACCTTCTTCCTTGGTCAGGATGTAGACCTCGGCTTCGAACTGGGTGTGCGGGTTCACAGATTTCGGCTTGCACAGAAC
>NZ_JBPBBA010000027.1:0-56183 GCF_050896395.1 Nioella aestuarii
GCATTGCTGCCTACGTCGACGAGTGGCGGGCCTTGGTGGATCAACCCGAGAACCCAAATTGGCGGCGCAACTGGCAATTCATACAATATGCCGCGGACGCAGGAGACGCGGGCGTTCTCGATCAAGTGCAGTGTCGGTCAATCCCGACACCGCCGCCGCACTGGCCACGATGCGCCGCAAACCGGCGCTGACGGATGCGCCCTTTGTCTGGACGCCAGAGGTGGCCACCGCGCGGGCCGCACATGTTGCGGCGCTTATGCGCTACGATCTGGCGATTGACCGCAGCGTCGATGCCGATGCCGAGCCTTTGTCGCCCGCCGACCGGAATGCCGAAGCCGCGCGCTCGCAACTGCTGCCGCTGGAGGAACGCTATGCAACCCGGCACAAGGTGGTGGTCACCGGGTTGGAGCTTATGCGTGCGAACCTGTTTCGGCCTGTTTCCGTTGCGGCATTGGCCTTGTCTCTAGGCTTGTCGCTGCGGCAGTTGGAGCGTCTCTTCGAGAAGGAATTGGGCGACACGCCCGCGCCGATCTATCGCGAAATGCGGCTGGAGGCGGCGCGCATCGAGGTGCGGCAGGGCCGCCGCCCGATGCAGGATATCGCCCATGATTTCGGTTTCACCTCGGGCAGTTTTTCCAAGACGTATCAGCGCCAGTTCGGGGTGACGCCCTCGACCGACCGGCGCGCGGCCATAGGCGGGGCGGTTTGAGCGCTTGACGCCATGCGCCGGCCCTTCATGCTGGCCGCGACAACGGAGGACGCGATGAGCGAGACGAAACGCGGCGGGCCGCTTGCGGGCCTGAAAGTGGTGGAGATGGTGGGGCTTGGTCCCGGTCCCTTCGCAGGGATGCTGCTGGCGGATATGGGGGCCGACGTGGTGGGCATCGACCGGCCCGGCGGTGTTTCGATCAACCTGCCGCATGACATTTGCCGACGCGGTAAGCGGTTCATTGAGGTGGATGTGAAAACCCGCGCCGGCCGCGCCACGGTGCTGGACGAGATCCTGACCGCCGATGTGCTGATCGAGGGCAACCGCCCCGGTGTCATGGAACGGCTTGGGCTGGGGCCAGAGGATTGCTGGCAGGTCAATCCGCGCCTGGTCTATGGCCGGATGACCGGGTGGGGGCAGGAGGGGCCGCTGGCGCAGGCGGCGGGGCATGATCTGAACTACATCGCGTTGGCGGGTGCGCTGCATCCAATGGGTGATCCCGGCGCGCCGCCCCCAGTGCCGATGAACCTTGTGGGCGACTGTGGCGGCGGGGCGATGTTCCTGGCCTTCGGGGTCATGGCGGCGGTTTATGAGGCGCAGCGGTCGGGCAAGGGGCAGGTCGTGGATGCGGCGATGGTCGATGGGGCCTCGCTGATGATGAGCATGTTTCATTCGCTGCGAGCCTCTGGCTGGTGGGTCGAGGAACGGGGGGCGAATTTCCTTGATGGCGGGGCGCATTTCTATGGCTGCTATGCCTGTTCGGATGGGCTGTTCGTATCTGTCGGCGCGATCGAAAAGCCCTTCATGCAAGTGCTGATCGACAAGGCGGGGCTGCCCGCCGATTGGCTCGACAAGCATATGGACCGTGCAAGCTGGCCCGCGCTGAAGGCAGAGCTGGCAGCGCTTTTCGCCACCCGCACGCAGGCAGAATGGTGCGAGCTGCTGGAAGGCTCGGATGCCTGTTTCGCGCCTGTCCTGCCGTTCTGGGAAGCGCCCGATCATCCCCATGCGCTGGCGCGAAAGGCGTTCATTCGGCGGGAAAATGTGATAGAACCCGCCCCTGCGCCGCGCTTTTCGCGGACGAAACCCGATTTGGCGAAATAGATATAAAGGAGATTTGATGACCAGAATTCTTTGCGAAACATTTGATACTTATGCCATTTTGACACTTAACAAGCCTGCGCGCCGAAATGTTCTGGGCACGCAGACCGCTTTGGACCTGCGGACCCATCTGGCCGCTTTGGCCGAGGATAACACTGTCCGCTCGGTGATTTTAACCGGGGCCGGGAAAGGCTTTTGCGCGGGCAGCGACCTCAGGGAACTGGCAGCGCTCGACCGTGACGGGCGCGTGGCGCATGAGGCGGCGACAGCCGCAGCAGTACGGGCGATTTCGGCCCATCCCGTTCCGGTGATTGCGGCGGTCGAGGGCCACGCGCTTGGCGGTGGCTTCGTTCTGGCCACGGCCTGCGATGTGGTGGTGACGGGACGCTCAGCCAGATGGGCGATGCCGGAAGTGCCCAAGGGGTTCTTCCCGCCCTGGGGCATGGCCCCCCTGTTGGCGCGGGTCGGGCCTGCGCGCGCGAAATTGATCGTGTTGGGCATCGAAGAGATGTCCGGCGAGGACGCCGTGAAGGCAGGGGTGGCTGACCATTTGACCTGGGATGAAAAGGCACTGGACTCCGCCAGGGGGGTGGCCACGCGCATTGCCATGCTGCCAGAACCTGCGGTGCGCGCGGTGAAGCGTTTCTTCGGGTCGCAATTTGCGGAACGGGCCGAGGCGCTGGATGCCGAGGCGAGTGGGCTCTTTGCGCAGGATTGCGACGGGCCGGCCGCGCGGCAGAGCTTCGCAAGGTTCAAATAGCGCGCAGCCGGGGGGCGCTTTTCCGTTCCGTTCCGGCGCCGGTTTCGGCTAAAACGCTGTCATGGGTGCTGTGACCTCTCTTTTCGTGCGCAAGGTGGTGAAGGCTGCCGGACAGGCGATTGATGCTGATGCGGTGCTGACCTCGGTCGGGTTGGACCCACAGGGCGATGCCGAGCTTGGGCAGATGATCTCTGACGCGGCCTATTACGACATGTTGGAACGGATCGCGGGCGACATGGGCGGCGGATGGGCCTTGCCGGTCCAGACCGGGGCCAGCATGAATTGCGACGACTATGGCGCATTCGGTCTGGCGTGGAAAACCGCGCCGACGCTTCGCGCCTCTTTCGCGCGGGCCGAACGCTATTGGCGGCTGCTAACCAGCGTCACCGAGTACGAGCTACGACAGGAAGCTGAAGGCGCGTGGTTCCTGCTGCACCGGGCGGGGTTGCGGCGACTGGGGCTTTGCATGTCGAATGAGGCATCGCTGGCCAGCGTCCTGTCGATCATTCGACAGGTTTGCCCGGTTCCGTTTACCCCGCTGGAAGTCCGGTTTCAGCATCCGGCACCGCAGGACGTGACGTCGCATGAAAGCTATTTCGGATGCACGATTGAATTCGAGTCCGATCGTGACGGGCTGCTGCTGCCCGCCGAGGCCCTGACCCGGCGCAACAAGATGGGCGACGAGGCGATCACCCGTTTTCTGCTGCCGCATCTGGATGCTGAACTGAAACGATTGCAGGCGGAGCGCACCCTTACCGACATGGTACATGACGCAGTTGCAGGGGCACTGAGCGAAGGGATTCCGAAGATGCCCGCCATCGCCCGCCGCCTGGGAATGAGCGAACGTACACTTCAAAGACGGCTGAGCGATGAGGGGCTGTCGTTTCAGGCTCTGGTGGATAGTGCACGTCGCGAGTTGGCCGAAGGCTTGCTGTTGCAGAGCGACTATTCACTGGCAGAGGTCGCCTTTCTGACCGGGTTTTCCGAACAAAGTGCGTTCACAAGGGCATTCAAACGCTGGTCGGATCAGACGCCCGCAGCCTATCGCGACGCGCAGCGTGCGTGACCGGATCGGTCAAAGGCTTGGCAGGCGGGGTCAAGCCGGGGCGGGGGGCTGCGTGGCAAGAGGGGGCACAGACTGATTGTCCCTGAAAGGAGCCCTGATATGACCCTGTCCAGATTTACTGACCTTGTGCTTGCGACCGCCGGCCTTACCGCCATTGCGATCTCGCTGGCCATTCTTGTCGCCCCGGCGGCGTTTTATGCAAGCTACGGCATTGTTCTTGGCTCTGACCCGAGCCTGCTGAATGAACTTTCCGCCCCGGCCCTGATGTTGCTTGCGGCGGGGGCGGTGATGCTGGCCGGTATCTTCCGCAAGGCACTGACCCGGCCTGCCCTGTGGCTGGCAGCGGGGCTTTATTCTGCCTATGCCCTGTCGCGCGGGGTGACTATGGCTTTGCACGGCCTTCCAAGTGACGGGCTGATCATGGCCGCAGGGATCGAGGCCGCCATCGGCGGGCTTGCCATTGCAGCCCTGCTTCGCTCAGTTCACCGCCCGTTGCGCCACGGAATGCCCCTCGCTGATCGCGGCTGACGGGTAGAGGATCACGGTTTCGCTCTCTGACAGGCCCGATACGACCTCTGCCTCGATGCCATTGTTATGGCCGATCTCAACCGGACGGGTGGTGGCTGTGCCGTTTTCCACAACGAAGACGGCCCATCCGCCAGCCGCCCGGAACAGCGCCGCAGAGGGCACGATAAGGGCGTCGGTGTCTTCCCAGACGACAATACGCAGTTCTACCCGGAAACCGTGGCCAAGCCCCTCGCGGTCCTCGCCCGGACCGGTGAAATCGACCAGCACATTGACCCGCTGTTCCTGCACCCCGAGCGCCGAATACTGCGTGGTGCCGAACGGGTCGATCCGGGTCACAACACCGGGCAGGGGCACTGGTTGTCCCCAGTTCTCGATGATCACCCGGTCGCCGGGGCTGACCTGAACGGCATCGGTAGACAGAAGCGCGACTGTCACCGCGAGATCACCTTCGATATTGCCGATTTCCATGATCGGCGTGCCTGCTCCTAGCGTCGTCTCGCTTTGCTGGATCACTTGCAGAATGGTGCCGTCTGCAGGGGCCATCAGCGGAATGGCGTGATCGTCATTGGCAATTGCCCCCCACAGCCCCTGATCGTCAAAGCTGATGAGCCGGGCCTGCGCGATATCGAGATCGGCCTCACGCATGGCAATCGCGGCCTCGGCCGTGTCGACGGTGGCATCTGCGGCGCGGGCAGCCCGTTGTGCGCGTTCCAGCGCCGCGGCACTGACGGTGCCGCTTTCGGCCAATTGCCGGGCGCGATCCAAATCGGCACGGGCAAGATCCTGATTGGCGAGGGCGGCATTGCGGTCGGCTTGGGATACGCGCAACGCGGCTTCGGCAGCGGCGACAGCAGCGCGGGCCTGTTCGCGGGACGAAATGTCCAGTGCGGCAGGATTCAGTGGCTCCATCACCGCGACCTGGGTTTCGCCGCGGATCACCGGATCGCCCGGTTCGACCTCGACCCGGAGCAGCCTCCCGGCCACGGGGGTCGAGACGACATAGGCATCGCGCACCTGGGTGCGGCCTTCCTCGTCGATGGTCTGCATCATCGGCCCTCGCGCCACGGTGCCAAGGTCCACCAGCGTTGGCTGCGGCCAGAAGGCGGCGGTCAGTGCTCCGGCGACGATCACAATCGCGCCAAGGGTGAGGGGCAGTCTGGAACGTCTGCGAGCCATTTGGAATTACTCCCTCGTTTTCAGGGCCAGGACAAGATCGGCCTTGTCGATCTGGCGTTTGACCATCCAGCCCGAGAACGCCGCCGAGGCCAGTACGGCAACAGCTGCGGACCCGATGGAGCGGGGGTCGGGATAGGCGGAGACCTGGTAGATGTCGTTGGAAAAGGCCTCGCTGACCGCCCAGGCCAGACCGAAGCCGAACCCGGTGCCAATGGGGATCGCGAGCAGCGTGACAACCACCAGTTCCCCAAGCAGAACAAAGCTGACCTCGGCGCGGGTGAACCCCACAACGCGAAGCGAAGCCAGATCGCGGGCGCGCTCGGCATAGGCGATGCGGGCGGCGTTATAGACCACGCCGAAGGTGATGACGCCCGCGATCATGGCCATAACATAGCGCACCGCACCGGCGCCGGTATCCATGATCTGCTGGAACGCTGCGCGGCTTTCGGATTTCAGGCTGACCCCGGCGATAGCGGGCATGTCGTTCAGTCGTTCATAGAGGTCTTGGGCGTGATCGGTATCAATCCGAAGATACGCGCCCGTCACCCGACCCGGTTCTCCGATGGCGCGGTTCATGGCGGTCAGCTCCATATAGGCGGGCGCGCCCATGCGGGTTTCTGCAATGCCGACAACGGGCAGGTCCAGCACCTCCTGGCGGCCCTGACGCATCTCGACGCTCAGCCGGTCGCCCGCTTCGATCTGCAGGATGCGGGCCAGCGCAGCGCCAAGGATGACCCCGTCTTGACGCATCGCGATTTCCCGGTCGTCGCTGTCGAGCGCCCGGAAAAGACGCGCATCCTCCACCAGCCCCGAAAGCGCGCCCTGATAGTCGTGAAGCCCGTTACGGAAGACCAAGGCGACATGGCGGATGGGCTCCACTTCGATCACGCCTTCCATCCGTTGCAGGGCAAATATTGCATCCGCGCTGAGGGCGTGGGTGAAGCTGACATTAAGATCGGACCGGTCCGCCACGGAAAACGTGTGCTCGATCGTGCCATCGAAACTGGCCATCAGAGAGATCATCGCAACCGATAAACCCATGCCGCAGGCAATGCCCACAATGCTGCCTGCCATACGGATGGGTTGTCGGGTTATCCGCCGCAGAACCATGCGAGAAGGTTGGTCTAGGAAGCGGTTGAAGGCCGCGCCAATGCGGCCGGTCCGCGAATAGTCAGCCGGGGCAGGGGGGCGCATGGCTGCGGCCGGGGTGAGGCGGAACACGCGGGCCAACACCATCAGCCCGCCAAGTGAGGCCACAAGCATCGACAGGCCGACGCCCCAGATCACGGCCGCAGGGTCGATGCGGAAGACGAGGAAGGGGAACTTGTAGAACTCCAAATAGATCTGAACCTGCAATCGGCCCGCCAGGATGCCAAGCAATGCACCGATGACCGCACCGCCGCCCGAGATCACCAGCACCATGCGCAGGTAGTGCAGCGCGACCTCTCGGTCGGTGTAGCCAAAGGCCTTCATCAGCCCGATCTCTTCGCGCTCGGACTGGATGATGCGGGTCATCACGATATAGAGCAGGAAGGCCGCGACCCCCAGGAAGATGGGCGGCACAGAGCGTGATGTTGCGCGCAGACCAGCGATTTCCTCGGTCACGAAACGATCCGACCCGTGGTCGGCCAGCCCGTAGGCCCCAAGCCCGCCGTAAGGATCAAGGACACGATCCACGGCGGCCAGAACCTCGGCCTCACGCGCAGTGCGGCCCAGGGTCAAAAGCGCCTCGTTGAACGCGCCTTCCATGTCATAAGCGGCGGCCAGGGCCGAGCGGCTCATCCAGATCACGCCGAAGCGGGCGTCGTCGGGGATGATCTCACCCGGTGCGGCGACATAGAGAAATTCGGGGCCTTGTGCGAGGCCCACGATGCGGAAATGCCGCCGCGCGCCGTTCATGGTGGCCGACAACCGGTCGCCTGGTTGCAGGTCATGGGCGCGGGCAAAGCTTTCCAGCAGCAGGATTTCATCCTCCTGCCTTGTGTCCAGATGACGGCCATCGACCAGCAGATAGCCATTGACCGGCGGCTCGCCCCGGTCCGGCACCGAAATGGCGCGGGCCTGTACCGGCAAGGCACGGGTTTCCACGTCAATCAGCGCGCTGCCCGTCACCCGGCCATAGGCGGCGGTGACGCCGGGGATATCCGCCAGTCGTTCAATCAGGTGGTTTGGCGCGCGGGCGGCAGGAGCAAAAACCTGCGCCATGCGGTAGCGGTCATAATAGGCGTCGCGGGTTTCCTGAAGCGAGGTCACAAGCCCCGTCTGCATCACCAGAAGCAGCACGCCGACCGCAATGACGGCGGCAATCGCGGCGGCCTGTCCCTTCATGTGCCACAGGTCGCGCCACAGCTTATGGGTCAGCGGGCCTACCAATGGATGTCCTTTGGGCTCAGCTTGGTCTCATTGAGGGTCACGTCACGGATCGCCCCATCGGCAAAGCTGATGACCCGGTCCGCCATCGCCCCGGTTGCCGCCGCGTGGGTGACGATCAGAACCGTGGTGCCCAGTTCCTCGTTCACATCGCGCAGGACGCGCAAGACCTCTCGTCCGGTGGTGGAATCGAGCGCGCCCGTGGGTTCGTCGCACAATAGGACCGTGGGGCGCTTGGCAACGGCCCGGGCAATTGCGACCCGTTGTTGTTCTCCGCCCGAAAGCTGCGCCGGGAAATGGGTCAGCCGTTCCTTCAGGCCCACAAGCGACAGCGCCTCGGCGGGGGTCATCGGATCGCGGGCGATCTCAGTCACCAGTTCGACGTTTTCCTCGGCGGTCAGAGACGGCATCAAGTTATAGAACTGAAAGACGAACCCCACATGGTTGCGGCGGTACTGGGTCAGTTGTCTGTCGGTCATCGCCGACAATTCATCCTGCCCGAAAAACGCCTGTCCCTCGCTGGCGCTGTCCAATCCGCCAAGGATATTCAGAAGCGTGGATTTGCCCGACCCCGACGGCCCAAGCAGCACCACGAATTCCCCCGCCGGAATCGTCAGATCCACGCCGCGGAGGGCATGTACGGCGGCCTCGCCCTCGCCATAGGTCTTGGTGAGGCCGCGGGTTTCAAAGGCCGCATGTCCGGCCTCTATCGTGCGTCTTGAGATGGGCATGATCCACCGTTATCTGAAAAGGCGTCGGCCCCGCTTTGACTATGATCAAGCCGGGGGCATTCGGCCAGCCCCTGCCGGAAAGGCTTGACCTCGGGATTAGGGCGCGCACATTTGGCAACGTCAATCACGGAAGGCCCAAGGCATGAGCGAAGACTGGATTTCCCGCTTTCAGGGGCTGTCGCGGTTGCCCGAGCGCATCCGGGGAATCCTGGAAACCCGCTCGACCGTGATCAAGATGCCCAAGGGCACGATCATTTTCGGCCCCGGCAATTCGCCGGAAAACCTGTTGTTCCTGCTGGATGGCACGGTGCGCGTTCAGCAACTGGCGGAAAACGGGCGCGAGATTGTGCTCTACCGCGTTCAGGCGGGCGAAAGCTGTGTCATGACCACGGCCTGCTTGCTGGCCTATGAGGATTACAGCGCTGAGGGCGTGGCCGAGACCGACATCAAGGCCGCCGCCATCCCGCGCGCCGTGTTCGACGATCTGATTTCCCAGTCGAAGGAATTTCGTACATTCGTCTTTTCCGCCTATTCCAAGCGGATCACCGACCTGTTCCACGTGATCGAAGACATCGCCTTTCAGCGCATGGATATCCGGCTGGCGCAGAAGCTGCTGGACCTGAAGCAGGGCGTCACCGTCAAGGCCACACATCAGCAACTGGCGGCAGAACTGGGCACCGCGCGCGAGGTGATCTCGCGCCAGCTGTCCGAATTCCAGCGCCGCGACTGGATCAAGCAGACGCGGGGGAATGTGGAGCTGCTGGACGAGGCGAGCATCGCCAGGCTGGCACAGTCCGAGGCGGCGTGACAGCGTTGAATACCTGATGCCGCCGGGTCTTTGGGCATTGGCCTGCCGCAGACCGATCTGACGGTGACGGCGGACCATGGAATGCTGGTCGATGGTGTGATCTGCCACGCAGGCGCGTTGGTGAACGGCACCACGATCACGCGGGTGCCTCTGGCTGAGATGGGGGAAACTTACACCGTCTATCACATCGAGACCGAGGACCACGAGATCATCCTCGCCAATGGCGCGCCCGCCGAGACCTTCATCGACAACGTCTCCCGCCGGGTCTTCGACAATTACGCCGAGTTTGAAGCGCTCTATGGTGACGTGCCGGAGATGGAGGAACTGCCCTATCCGAGAGCGATGAGCGCACGGCAGGTGCCGGGGCATGTGCGAAAGCGGCTTTCACACTTGATCGCAGCCTGATTACACGGCAACGTCTTCAGACGTCGGTATTTGTGGCCGGACAACAGGTTTGTCGGATAGCGTCGTAAAGCAATGGGCAGACCTTTGATGACGCATGTGGTGATCGATAGGTTTTCATGACTGACAATAAATAGCGTGCGCGGCATCAGAGTGAATTAATGACGCGAGCGCGCCGCAACACCTTGGGCAGGAACACTTTTTCGCGGTCTGGGCCAAATGCCATACGGAGACAGGTAGATGGGAACATATACGATTAATTCATGGTGCTACTACGCTGAAAGTACTGATATTGGAAGCGGGATTCAATTTTGGTCACGCCAAGCGCTGTCCGGCAACAATCCCGGATACTCGCCTGCCAGCTACACTGAATCCGCAGCGGTCGATAATAATCTGACACCCGGTGAGGTCGTGGTTCCCGACTATACCGCATCTGCGACTTATCTGGGAACCGTCACCTATAACGGTCGTGAATTCCTTGTGTTCCTGGATGATTTTGGCCGTTTGCTCGGGTCATCGGAAGCAGGTGTGGCCCATGCGGATTTTCCATCCGTGGTGGATTTTAATGGTAACTATACTGCCAGTGACTCTACGGACGATATCGGCTCAATCGTCACACTGATCTGCTTTCTCGCGGGCAGCAGAATTGCCTCAGCGAAGGGTCAGGTAGCGGTGGAAAGCCTGGATATCGGCGATGTGGTTCTAACCGCCGATGGTGGCGAGGTTGAGGTCAAATGGATCGGGCGACAGACCGTCTCCACCCGTTTCGGCCCTGCCGAGCGCCTGATGCCGGTGCGCTTTGCTGCTGGTTCGCTTGGCGATGGCCTACCCCATGCCGACCTGACCGTCACCGCCGATCATGGCATGTTGGTGGATGGTGTGATTTGCCACGCAGGGGCGCTGGTGAACGGCACCACGATCACCCGCGTTCCTCTGTCCGAGATGGGCGAAAGCTACACGGTCTATCACGTTGAGACCGAGGAACATGAGATCATCCTCGCAAACGGTGCCCCTGCCGAGACCTTCATCGACAATGTCTCCCGCCGGGTCTTCGACAATTGCGCCGAGTTTGAAGCGCTCTATGGTGATGTGCCGGAGATGGAGGAATTGCCCTATCCGCGTGCCATGTCAGCACGGCAGGTGCCTCCCCTCATCCAGGCACGGCTGGCGGGGACCACCGCGGCCTGACCTTGTGGGGGGTGCAATCTGCTCACCCGGTGCTTGCTGTGGCAGCCTTGCTATCAGGCCGCCACGGCTTGCCGCGAATTGTGGTGATCCGCACAACTTTAACTTGATTTGGGCGACGGTGTCGGGGCAGTTTTTTTGTCATTAGGCTTTTTGCTGATTGGTTGGGGGATTGGTTATGGCAATTTGGACAGTCACGTCGCTTGGCGATGTTACGGATGGCAGCGACGGGGTTCTGACGCTGCGCGAAGCGATCGCCTCGGCGGGGTCCGGCGATACCATCGTGTTTGAGGCGAGCCTGACGGGCGGCACCGTATCGCTGACCCAGGGCGTGATGACGATCTCTGATAGCATCACCATCACCGGGGATGTCGACAGCGATGGCGCGGCCGATATCACCATCGACGGCAATGCGGCGCAGATCTTCAATGTGCAGTCGGGCGGTGCTCTGTCCCTGAACGCGCTGACCGTCACGGATGGCGGCGGAAGCTATGGCGGCGCGATCAATGTTGACTCCGGCGGGGTTTTGGATGTGACCGCCTCCACCTTTACGGGCAATCATGCAGGGACTACTGGCGGCGCCATTCACAACAATGGCACCGCCACGATCACAAACAGCACCATTTCCGGGAATACCGCTATTAACGGAGGCGCGATCGACACCCAAGGCTCCATGACAATCGTCAATTCGACGATAGCGGGCAACACCGCATCCGGGACTGGCCTTTTAGGAGGGCGAGGCGGCGGAATATATGCGGCTGGAAACCCCAATCCGGATTTGACCATCATCAACAGCACGATCACGGGCAACACGACTGTTGATGGATTGTTTGATGATGATGGCGATGGCGGCGGCATCCGCCATAACAGCGCCGGGGGCACCGTCACGCTGATCAACACGATCGTCAGCGGAAACACGAGCACGGATGGCGCCAATCTGGGCGGGGTCAATGCAATCACCGATGGCGGCGGCAATGTCATCGACGCGGACCCGGCGCTGATCTTCGGGTCCTACGTGCTGGCCGACAATGGCGGCCCGGTGCAGACGATTGCGCTGATCAACAGCCTCACCAACCCCGCGCTGGACGTGGGCAGCGCGCAAACCGGGCTGACGGGGGGCGTGAACGGCACGACCTACACGGACATCGCGGGCGCAGGCAATGACGGCAGCAATTTCACCGATGCCGGTGCCTATGAGCTCTGCTTCGCTGCGGGCACCCTGATTGCAACCCCAGATGGTCAGAGCACGGTCGAGACACTGCGCATCGGCGACACGATCCTGACCGCGGAAGGGAACGCGGTGCCCGTGAAATGGATCGGCCAGCAACGCGTCATCACCCGCTTCCGCCCCGCCGAGCGGCTAGGGCTGGTCCGCTTTGCCGCCGGGTCTTTGGGCATTGGCCTGCCGCAGACGGATCTGACGGTGACGGCGGACCATGGGATGCTGATCGAGGGTGTCATCTGCCACGCAGGTGCCTTGGTGAATGGCACGACCATCACCCGCGTGCCTCTGGCCGAGATGGGGGACACTTACACCGTCTATCACATTGAGACCGAGGAACACGAAATCATCCTCGCCAATGGCGCGCCCGCCGAGACCTTCATTGACAATGTCAGCCGCCGGGTGTTCGACAATTTTGCGGAGTTTGAAGCGCTTTATGGCGACGTGCCGGAAATGGAGGAACTGCCCTATCCGCGCGCGATGAGCGCAAGGCAAGTGCCATTCTCGATCAGACCCTCACAGGACATCGAAAGGGTAGCATAGCGCCAAAGAGCGACCGCACGGAGAACCGCCCCCGCGACCCACAGCGAATCCACCCAAGAGCCAAACGTCTACGGAAACGCAGGTAACTACACCGTTGAGGATGCGTGGGCGCGGAAATTTCCACTAGCAGTCGCCGATTTAAGACCTTGAAATTGCGTGCTTTTTCGACAAAATGCGCGGAGTTTCAAAGCGCCGGTGGCGTTTCAGTGCGAACACATGGAAGGCATTTCGATGGCACAGGATTACTTCGTAAACTCTATCACGCTCTACAATGTTGCCACTGGTGTGCTGTCGAGCAGCAATGCAAGTCTGCCCGGGATCAATGATCAAATTGGCAGTTCCGACACGGATGACGGGTTCTGGAACAATGGTGATCTCCTTCTCGATACAGCGCTGACGGAGTATCGTGGTTACTATGAAGCAAACGGGCATATTTTCCTCGTTTTCGAGGTGCCATTCAACGGTGCCATGCAGATCCGGTCCCCCACGGCACCAGCGAATGACCCCGGTTATCCTGCGACCGTTTCGGGTATCCCGACGCTGACGACCACCGCCTTTGCCACCTGCTTTGCCGAGGGAACCAGGATCACAACCCCCGAAGGTCAGTGCTCGGTTGAAACTCTGAGCATTGGAGATGCTCTGGTAACAGCGGACGGTGGCATCGTTTCGGTCAAGTGGATCGGGCGACAGACCGTCTCCACCCGTTTCGGCCCCGCCGAGCGGCTGATGCCAGTGCGCTTTGCTGCCGGGTCCTTGGGCGATGGATTGCCCCATGCCGACCTGACGGTCACGGCGGATCACGGGATGCTGGTTGATGGCGTCATCTGCCATGCGGGCGCGCTCGTGAATGGCGAGAGCATCACCCGCGTGCCTTTGGCCGAGATGGGCGAGACCTACCCGGTCTACCATATCGAAACCGAGGAACATGAGATCATCCTCGCCAATGGTGCCCCCGCCGAGACTTTCATCGACAACGTCTCCCGCCGCGTCTTTGACAACTTCGCGGAATTTGAAGCGCTCTATGGGGACGTGCCGGAGATGGAAGAGCTGCCTTATCCGCGAGCGATGTCGGCAAGGCAGGTGCCAGCGCGGATCGTGGCCCAACTGAACCTCGCCCTCGCGTCTTAATCCCAGCTCCATTTCTCCTTTTTTCCTTGCTGCTTTGCTTTGGTGACTTCGTCACTGAAGCAGGGCAATCTGTGCTGTAGACAGAGTACAAGCTTCAAACGTGAAGTGCATAGGAAACAGCCAAAAAGGCCAGCAATACAAGGGGTGTTTGCGCGATTCTCCCCTCGCAGGCCTGAAGGAGACAGGACGACATGGAAACCGAATTCACACCTTTGGCCAGCACCATCGGCGGGGTTCTCATCGGCACCGCCTCGGTGCTTTTGATGCTGACCCTTGGCCGCATCATGGGCGCAACCGGCATTCTGGCGGGCTTTTTCAGCCCCGCGTCCCGAGAGGATTTCTACTGGCGCGCGGCCATTCTGGCCGGGATGGTTACAGGGCCACTGGTTTATCTGGCGCTGATGGGCGAGATGCCCGCGGTCCAGGTGCCGGTGTCGACACCCATGCTGATCATTGGCGGCTTCATCGTCGGTATCGGCGTGACCTACGGATCGGGCTGCACCTCTGGCCACGGGGTATGCGGTCTGGCGCGGCTGTCGCCGCGTTCGCTGTCGGCCGTCGCCACCTTCATGCTGTTTACCGGCATCACCGTTTTCATCATCCGTCACGTGATCGGAGCCTGATCCCATGCGTATTGTCATTGCATATCTCATCGGCATCGTCTTCGGGCTCGGCATCTCGATCTCTGGCATGGCGAACCCCGCCAAGGTCATCAACTTCTTCGATGTGGCGGGCACCTGGGACCCGAGCCTGATGTTCGTGATGGGCGGCGCAGTCGTCGTCACCTTCCTGGGCTATCGCTTCGTGCTGAAACGGCCCATGCCGCTTTTCGACCGGCAGTTCCTGCTGCCGGGATCCAATGTCATCGATCTCAAATTGCTCGGCGGGTCTGCCGTCTTCGGCATCGGCTGGGGCATCGCGGGCTTTTGCCCCGGTGGTGCGCTGCCGGCGCTCGGCACCGGCCGGATCGAGGTCGTTCTCTTCACCGTTGCCCTTGTCGCGGGGATATTCGCGGCGCGGGCCCTTATGCACTTCCGCCGACCGACGGCGCCCACGCAGGCCTGAGGTCTGCTGAACCGACCACCTGGAGGATATACTCATGTCTAACTACCCCGTGAAAATGGACGTCAAACCCGAGGTCGAGGCCTTCTTTGACCCCGCCACCAACACGATCAGCTACATCGTGAAGGATCCGACATCGAACAGCTGTGCGATTGTCGACTCCGTCATGGATATCGACTACGCCGCCGGGCGCATCACCTACGACCACGCCGACGAGCTGATCGCCTATGTGGAGAAGAACGGGCTGAAGCTGGAGTGGATCATCGAGACCCATGTCCATGCCGACCACCTGTCTGCCGCGCCCTATATTCAGCAGAAGCTGGGGGGCAAGATCGGTGTGGGCGACAAGATCATGGTCGTGCAGGATACGTTCGGCAAGATCTTCAACGAAGGCACCGAGTTCCAGCGCGATGGCAGCCAGTTCGACAAGCTGTTCGTCGAGGGTGACACCTATATGATCGGCAATATGCAGGCTTTCGCCATGTACACCCCCGGCCACACCCCGGCCTGTATGGTGCATGTCATGGGCAACGCGGCCTTTGTGGGCGATACGCTGTTCATGCCCGATGGCGGGTCTGCGCGGGCTGATTTCCCCGGCGGTGATGCTGGCACCCTCTATGACTCGATCCAGATGGTGCTGGCGCTGCCCGACGATATGCGCCTGTTCATGTGCCACGATTACGGCCCCAATGGCCGCGACATCCAGTGGGAAACCACCGTGGCTGAAGAAAAGGCGCACAACATCCATGTGGGCGGCGGCAAGACGAAGGAAGAATTCGTCAAATTCCGCACCGAGCGCGATGCGCAGCTTGACATGCCCAAGCTGATTATCCCCTCTCTGCAGGTGAATATGCGTGCGGGTGAGGTGCCGACCGACAAGGACGGCAATCCGATGCTCAAGGTGCCGGTCAACGCGCTGTAAGCCGCGCGGTCAGGAAGGACAGACCTATGGAAATCAAAACCATCAATGCCTCGATCTCGGTCAGCCCGCAGGTCACGGCGGAAGAAATGCGCCGCGTTGCGGATCAGGGCTTCCGCTCGGTGATCTGCAACCGACCGGATGGCGAGGGCGCCGACCAGCCCAACCATGACGAGATCGAAGCGGCGGCCAAGGCCGCGGGTCTCGAATTCCGCTACCTGCCCGTGGTGTCGGGCCAGGTAACGGACGAGGACGCCGAGGCGTTCGGCAAGGCGATGGAGGAACTGCCGAGGCCCGTCTTTGCCTACTGCCGGACCGGCACGCGCTGCGCGACACTCTGGTCGCTCAGCCAGGCTGATACACTTCCGATGGCCGATATCATGGCCTCGACCAAGGCGGCGGGCTACGACATGGCGGGCGTCGTGCGGCGCATCGTCAATGGCGGCAAGACCCCAACGGATCGGGCTGATGCAAGCTATGACGTGGTGATCGTGGGTGGCGGCGCAGCCGGAATCTCGACCGCGTCCTCGCTGAAGAGCCGCAAGCCGGATCTGGAAATCGCGATCATCGATCCCGCTGACATCCACTATTACCAGCCCGGTTGGACCATGGTGGGTGGCGGTATCTTTGACGCGGCCGACACTGCCAAGACCATGGGCAGCCTGATCCCAAAGGGCGTCCACTGGATCAAGTCCGCCGTCGCGGCGTTCGAGCCCAAGGACAATGTTGTCATCCTCGATGGCTGCCGCGTGGTTGGCTACAAGCGGCTTGTGGTCTGTCCCGGCATCAAGCTCGACTGGCACAAGGTCGAGGGATTGGTGGATACGCTCGGCAAGAACGGTGTGACCTCGAACTACCGCTATGACCTTGCACCCTATACATGGGAGCTTGTGAAGGGTCTGAAAGAGGGCCGTGCGATGTTCACGCAGCCGCCAATGCCGATCAAATGCGCAGGTGCCCCGCAAAAGGCGCTGTATCTGTCCGGGGATCACTGGTTCCGCAATGGCACCCTCAAGGATATCGACATTCAGTTCATGAATGCCGGCGGGGTGCTCTTTGGCGTCAAGGACTACGTTCCGGCGCTGGAGAAATACATTGAGAAATACAATGCCGACCTGAACTTCTTCCACAATCTCGTGTCGGTGGATGGTGCGGCCAAGAAAGCCACGTTCAAGGTTGCCAAGCCTGATACCGATCCGACCGAGGTGACGGTGGAGTTTGACATGATGCATGTCTGCCCGCCGCAGACCGCGCCAGATTTCATCCGCGTCTCGCCCCTGGCCGATGCGGCGGGGTGGGTCGACGTGGATCAGGCCACCCTGCGCCACAAGACCTATGACAATATCTGGTCGCTCGGTGACGTGATGAACGCCCCCAATGCCAAGACGGCAGCGGCGGCGAGGATGCAGGCCCCCATCGTGGCTCAGAACCTTGCTGATGACATCGACGGGCGATCGCCCACCTCGCTATACAATGGCTACGGGTCCTGCCCGCTGACCGTGGAACGGGGCAAGATCGTGCTGGCGGAATTCGGCTATGGCGGCACTTTGCTGCCCTCCTTCCCGAAATGGCTGATCGACGGCACCAAGCCCTCGAGCCTGTCTTGGTTCCTGAAGGAAAAACTGCTGCCACCCGTTTACTGGAAGGCCATGTTGCGTGGCCGTGAATGGATGGTGAAACCCGAGAAGGTCAGCGCCAGCTGATCCTCCCGATATCTTGACCCTCACGCCCAAAAACGGGCGCGGGGGCCTTTAGGACCCGCTGGGCTGCGTTCCAGGCGGATCTGCTGACTATTTCCGAAAGGTGCGCAATGTTCGCCCGTTATCTGCCCATTCTCGACTGGGGCCGACGCTATAACAAACAGGCCCTGTCGAATGACGTGATCGCCGCCGTGATCGTCACGATCATGCTGATTCCGCAATCGCTGGCCTATGCTTTGCTTGCGGGCTTACCGCCTGAGATGGGGCTCTATGCCTCGATTGCGCCAATCATCCTATACGCCATCTTTGGCACCTCTCGGGCGTTGGCTGTCGGCCCGGTTGCGGTGGTGTCGCTGATGTCGGCGGCGGCCATCGGCCAGATCGCCGAGGCAGGGACGGCGGGCTATGTCATCGCCGCGCTGACACTGGCGGGGCTCTCTGGCGCAATTCTGCTGGCCATGGGGGTTTTCCGGCTTGGCTTTCTGGCGAATTTCCTGTCGCACCCGGTGATTGCCGGCTTCATCACCGCCTCGGGCGTGATCATTGCAGCCAGCCAGCTAAAGCACATTCTGGGTGTGCAGGCGGGGGGGCATAACCTGTTGGAGCTGGTGGAATCGCTATGGCATCACCTGCCGGAGAGGAACCTTTACACGCTGGTCATCGGCGTGACGGCCACGGCGTTTCTGTTCTGGGTGCGCAAGGGGTTGAAGCCTGCGTTGCGTAAACTGGGCATGTCCCCGACGCTTGCCGATGTGGCCGCGAAGGCTGGTCCGGTGGCCGCTGTCGTGGTGACGACGGCTGTTGTCTGGATCTTTGATCTGAACGGGCAGGGGGTGTCGATCGTGGGAGAGGTGCCGCAAAGCCTGCCGCCGCTGACCATGCCATCGTTCGATCTGGACCTGATCCGCGCCCTTGCCGTGCCAGCGCTGCTGATCTCTGTCATCGGTTTCGTGGAGTCGATCTCGGTCGCGCAGACGCTGGCCGCCAAGAAACGCCAGCGCATCGACCCGGACCAGGAACTGATCGGGCTAGGTGCCGCCAATATCGGCGCGGCCTTCACCGGTGGTTTCCCGGTCACTGGCGGCTTTTCGCGTTCGGTCGTGAACTATGATGCCGGGGCCGAAACGCCCGCCGCGGGGGCCTATACTGCCGTGGGTCTTGCCATTGCCGCCCTTGCCCTGACGCCGCTTATCTTCTTCCTGCCCAAGGCGACGCTTGCGGCCACGATCATCGTGGCAGTGCTGTCGCTTGTCGATTTCTCGATCCTGAAAAAGACATGGGCCTATTCGAAGGCCGATTTCTTCGCCGTTGCCGCAACGATCCTGCTGACCCTGGCCGCTGGCGTTGAAGTCGGTGTGTCGGCAGGGGTGCTGCTGTCCATCGCGCTGTATCTCTATAAAACCTCGCGGCCGCATATCGCCGAGGTCGGGCTGATGCAGGACGGGTCCGAACATTTCCGCAATATCAAGCGATACGAGGTGCTGACCAATCCGGCCATGGTAACTTTGCGCGTGGATGAAAGCCTCTACTTCGCCAATGCGCGGTATCTGGAGGATTACATTCTTGATCGGGTCGTCGGTGCGCAGGGGGTCAAGCATGTCGTGCTGATGTTCTCTGCCGTGAACGAGGTGGACATGTCAGCGCTGGAATCGCTCGAAGCCATCAATCACCGGCTGGCATCCATGGGCATCGCGCTGCATCTGTCAGAGGTGAAAGGTCCGGTTATGGACCGCCTGAAACGCGCGCATTTCCTGCAAGAGCTGACCGGCAAGGTTTTCCTGTCTCAATACGCGGCGATGATGGAACTGGGACCGGTGGTGGGAAAAGATACCCTTTTGAAGGCCGACTGATCAACACACGGGGTCGAGTGACAGAAGCCGTTCGAGCCCCGCATTGTTACAGGTCAGGTCGTTCAGAGAGACCTCGTCAAGCGTGGCATAGAATGCCTCCAGCGCCGCATCGAGCGAGTTGCGCAATTTGCAGACTGGCGCGATCGGGCAGTGGTTGTCGCGGGCGGAAAAACATTCGGCGAAGGGCGTGTTTGCCTCAAAGGTGCGAAAGACACGCCCGACACTGATGTCCTCTGGCGGCAGGCGCAGGCGGATGCCGCCGCTGCGACCGCGGATCGTCTCGATGAACCCGGTCTGTGCCAGTTGGTTGATAACCACACCCAAATGCGCCTCGGATGCGCCGGTGGCCGTCGCGATCTCGGCCTTGCGGACGATCTTGCCTGGGTTCACCGCGCAGGTCATCAGCGCGCGCATGGCAATATTGGTTCTGACGGTCAGGCGCATCTGCAATAGTCCTTTTGCTGCACGGACCATAGGCAGAACGGCGAAACGCACCTTGATCCAGATCAGAGTGCGCGAATCCCTGAGCTGATAAACATATGGCTAAGAGTCGTATTTGATACGGATCGGCGTCGGGCATCTCTCTCCCGGCCCTGACGCCTCTTTCGGCCCCGGCGCAGCGCGCGGGGGCCATTTTTTCAGAAATCGACCGAATAAAGCGCCGCGGGACGGTGGCGACCGCCAGATGTCTTTTCCTTCAGGTCGACGAGATCCCAGTTCGCCGCAATCCACTTGCGGAAATTGCGCTTGTCCAAAGGTTCGCCTTTGAGCGTCTCGAACACGGCCTGCGCTTGCGCCAGGGTAAATTTCTGCGGCAGAAACTGGAAGGCGGATTTTGCGGTTTCAGTCACGCGGTTGGTAACCTTGTCCGCCAGACGCGCGCGGGCATCGGCAAGGATTTTGTCGTGGTCAAAGGCCAGCGACGGAAGGTCATCCATGTCGAACCACTGGGCATCGGCAGCATCGGTGGCGGCAGCCAGCACCATTTGATCAGACGGAACAAGCGCCATGAAGGCCACGGTGATAACCCGCTCGCGCGGGTCACGGTCGGGCGCGCCATAGGCACCGAGCTGTTCCAGCGGCACGCCTGCGACGCCGGTTTCTTCCTCCAGCTCGCGAGCGGCGCCGACGACAAGGTCTTCATCCATCTTGATGAAGCCGCCGGGGATGGCCCAACTGTCTTTGAAGGGCTCAATCAGACGCTGGATTAGCAGCACCTTCAGCGTCCCTTCGCGGATAGAGAAAATGCAAATGTCCGCGGTGACTGCGGGATGCGGATATTCGTAGGTATAACTCATGCCTGCCACAACGCCGGTACGTAGCCGGCCCTTTCAAATGACGTCCCGTCCGGGGGCTGAATGGATGGTGTAAAGCTCACACACTGTCTGCGTCCCGTCAAGCAAATTGGCCGGCCCCCTGGGACAAAAGGGGCCGGCCGGACGATCCAGTTCATGGGGACAGGGATAGGACGGATCGTCTAGGGGATGAGAAAAGGAAGAGAGAGAAAAAGGTCTTGGTAGAAGGTCTTAATCTGGTCTTTCGTATGGTAAGTATTTGGTGTGAAGTCCTTGTGTCAGTTCGTATTGTCTTTATGACACTTACATTATGTGTTGTAAATACACTTATTTGATTTTTAGCGCAATTTTCTACCAATCACTGTTTAACGTGTTGAAAATGAACGATATATTTCTTTTCCCTTATAGGGGGATTCCACCATGCGTAGCCAGTTGGATGGCAGTCGTTCATCCCGTATGCCCGGAATCAGAGCCCCTTTGCCCACCAGCAGGGGTGGATTTTTTGCCCATGGCAGGGCTTGATAGCGCCAGATGACCCAACGTTCGCGAATCTTTATCTCCTATTCTCACAAGGACAGGGATCGGGCAGATTTCCTGTGGGAAAACCTGCGTTCGCGTGGTCATGAGGTATTCATCGATCGCGAAGGCATTCTGGAGACAGAGCTGATCACCGCACGCATCCGCGATATGATGCAAGGCTCTGACGTTGTGGTGCTGGTTCTCGGGCCGAACTGGATCACATCGCCCGCCTGCCGGATGGAAATGCAGTTTGCGTTGGAACTGAACAAGCGCATCGTCCCGGCGGCCTTCGAAGATGTGGGCCCCGATCTGCCGCCTGAAATCCGAGAGATCAACTATGTCCGCTTCTATGGCGAGGACGGAGAGTGGTCGCAGGCAATTGAACGGCTTGATACGGCGCTCGACCGGGATATCGAGTGGATCCGCGACCACACACGCTTTGGCGAACAAGCGGCGCGGTTCCTTGGCGGTGTGGGTGCACCTCCACGGGGGGCGGAGCTGCGGGCCATGCGCCGCTGGATCGAGCGGCATCCGCGCGGTGCCCCGGGCCCCACGCGCGATCATTGGCGTTATTTCAAGGCCGGGATGTCACGGCGCAAGTGGTTCCAGATCGGCGGTGCCGTAGTCACCACGCTGGCAATTTGTGCAGCCCTTGTGGGCAGCTATTTCTGGGTCAGCAACCGGCAGTGCGAAGAACTTCGGGCCCGCTCTCGTGAGGCGCAGACGCTCGATCCGGTGCTGGCAATCCAAAATATCCTGCCGCTGGTTGATTTCAGTTTCTGCCGGGCCTCTGACGCCTGGCTGGAAGTGCTGGAAACGCTCGGTCAAACGATCCAGGGCCAGCGCTTGCGCGCGACGGTGACCTTACCGGATGCCCCGGCGCATTTCGTGGAGTTCCTGCCAGGTTCCGGGCATGTTGTCACCGTGGCCACCGATGGCACGGGGGCGGTGTTCGATCCTGAGACCGGTGCAGTGATCGAGGGTGAACTGGCGATGCCGGCTTTGGATGTTGCGCCGAACATCCTGTATGACCGGGGCAGATTCCTTCTCATTCGCGACAGTCGCGTGACCGTCTGGAACCCGCGCGAAGGGGCGGTTCAGGGACTGCCCTATCAGGCAGGAGACCGGGTGCTGTCGGCGGCTTTGTCTCCGGGTGGTGATACGCTGGTGGTGGCGACTGCTGCAAATGAGCTTCATTTCCATTCGCTGATCTCGGGACGTGCCCTGCGACCGACCCTTAATCTCGGGGACGATGTTACATCGCTGGCGTTTGTGCCCGGCAGTGCCCGGCTGATTGCCTCGATCGGGGATGAAGTCAGGGTGATCGACCTTGTGCCGGCTTTGAACGGTCGGGCCATGGGGCTGATCCACAGGCTGCGGATGCCCGGGCCGGTCGTGGCAATGGATGTGTCCGCTGATGGCAGCACCGTGGCCGCCGCCACCGGCAATATTGCCGGGGTGTGGGATCTGACGACCTTTGATGCAATTCTGCCGCCAAGCGCGCTTTATCTTGATGGCGTAGATATCCTCGGGCTTGGCCTGTCACCCGACGGGTTGCGGATGGCTGTTGGGGCGTCTGACAACCGGGCGCGCATTCACGACGTGCCGACCGGCAAAAGCCTGATCACCCTTCTGGGGCACCGAAGCCCGGTTCACACGGTGCATTTCTCGCCACAGGGGAACGCAGTGATGACCCATGATGAGGCCGGGGTGATGCGGTTGTTTGACGTGTCGACGGGTCATTCTGTGCCCTCGATCTCGGATGCGATGACCGAAGCGGTGGTGTCGACATCCAATGCCGGGCGCAACGCCGCCGCGATGGAGCTGTTGGCGACGGGATTGCGGATCAGCATCCTTCCCAATCAGCCCGATGTTCTGCGGCTGGCCCATGTGGCCGAAGATGCGCCGCCTTTCTATAATGAACGGTTGGCGCATGACGGCTTCGTGACCTCCATGGCGCTCAGCCCCGATGAACGGTTACTTGTCACGGGGGCTGATGACGGGCAGGTCTATGTCTGGGATGCGCAGACCGGGTTGCCGCTATATACCTTTGCCCATGCCCGTGACGGTCTGGTCACCTATGTTGCTGCCGATTTTACGCCTTCGGGGGATCACGTTGTTTCGTGGGATAGCAACGGCGAACAGCGGGTCTGGGCGATTCAGCCTCTCACGGGCGACCTCTTCCAGACCGCCTGCCGCCTGCTGCCCTTTGAAAACGGGGTGCGGGATGTGGCGGGGCAGACCGGTGACATGGCCGCGCGTGACCCCTGCGAAGACGTGGTGCTGCTGCCTCGGTGGGGGGCAACCATGTGGCTGGCCAGCCGCTAGCGCGCCCGGGCCGGGATTGAATTGCGGACCCGAGGGGTTATTTCCTGTCCCAGCCCCCCTTGCAGTCCCCAAGGGGCGGCCATAACCTTCCGCCCAAAGCATGTATCCTTACCTGAGGCAGGCCCGATGAAAGACCCATTTGACGTTTACATGAACACACTGGTTCCGATGGTGGTCGAACAGACCAGCCGGGGCGAGCGCGCCTATGATATCTTCTCGCGCCTTCTGAAGGAGCGGATCATCTTCCTGTCCGGTCCGGTGCATGACGGCATGTCCAGCCTGATCGTGGCGCAGCTTCTGCACCTTGAGGCGGAAAACCCGTCCAAGGAAATTTCCATGTATATCAACAGCCCCGGCGGTGTCGTGACCTCTGGCCTGTCGATTTATGACACGATGCAGTACATCAAGCCGAAGGTGTCTACCCTTGTGGTGGGGCAGGCAGCCTCCATGGGCTCGCTGCTTCTGACGGCGGGCGAACCGGGAATGCGCTTCTCTTTGCCCAATTCCCGGATCATGGTTCACCAGCCCTCTGGCGGCTATCAGGGTCAGGCGACGGATATCATGATCCACGCCCAGGAAACCCAGAAACTGAAAGATCGCCTTAACCAGATTTACGTCAAACATACCGGGCAAAAGATGGAATCGGTCGTTGAAGCCCTGGAGCGTGACAATTTCATGGATGCCGAGCAGGCAAAAGCTTGGGGCCTGATCGACGAGATCGTCGAAAACCGCGGCGCAGCCGAGGCTTGAAAATAAGGTGTCCGCGCGGGGCAGGGGCCTGGCGCGGACGCATTGGTTTTGGGGATGATCCGAGGCCATTTTGACATTGTGGACCGGTTTGGGCTGCTTTAGGCTTGCGCGAACGGAGCCGAGTTTCGGGGCGAACGCCCTTCGGCACAGCGCGAAAACCCGTTGAGGTAGGACGATATGGCGAATTCATCCGGCAACGACACCAAGAACACGCTCTATTGCAGCTTTTGCGGCAAGAGCCAGCACGAGGTGCGCAAGCTGATTGCCGGGCCGACCGTGTTCATCTGTGATGAATGTGTCGAACTGTGCATGGACATTATCCGCGAGGAAACCAAATCGGCCGGTCTCAAATCCTCTGAAGGGGTGCCGTCCCCGCGTGAGATTTGCGAGGTGCTGGACGATTACGTGATCGGCCAGATGCACGCCAAGCGGGTTTTGTCGGTGGCGGTTCACAACCACTACAAGCGCCTCAACAACTCCGGCAAATCCGATATCGAACTGGCGAAGTCCAACATTCTGCTGATCGGCCCCACCGGCTGCGGCAAAACCCTGCTGGCTCAGACGCTGGCACGGATTCTGGATGTGCCCTTCACCATGGCCGATGCCACCACGCTGACCGAAGCCGGTTACGTGGGCGAGGATGTGGAAAACATCATCCTCAAGCTCTTGCAGGCCAGCGAATATAATGTCGACCGGGCGCAGCGCGGCATCGTCTATATCGACGAGGTCGACAAGATCACCCGCAAGTCCGACAACCCCTCTATCACCCGCGACGTGTCGGGCGAGGGCGTGCAGCAAGCGCTTCTGAAGATCATGGAAGGTACTGTTGCCTCGGTGCCGCCGCAGGGCGGGCGCAAGCATCCTCAGCAGGAATTCCTGCAAGTGGACACCACCAATATCCTGTTCATCTGTGGCGGCGCATTTGCCGGTCTCGACCGGATCATCGCGCAGCGCGGCAAGGGCAGTGCAATGGGTTTTGGTGCCGATGTGCGCGACGAGAGCAAGAAAACCATTGGTGAGTATTTCAAGGATCTCGAACCGGAGGATCTGCTGAAGTTCGGTCTGATCCCGGAATTCGTTGGCCGCCTGCCTGTGATCGCGACCCTGGAAGATCTGGACGAGGACGCGCTTGTCACCATCCTGACTCAGCCCAAGAACGCTCTGGTCAAACAGTACCAGCGCCTGTTCGAGCTGGAAGATGCCAAGCTCAAGTTCACCGACGATGCGCTGAGTGCCATCGCCAAGCGCGCCATCGAACGCAAGACCGGCGCGCGGGGTCTGCGCTCGATCATGGAAGATATCCTGCTGGATACCATGTTTGAGCTGCCTGGCACCGATGGCGTGGAAGAGGTCGTGGTGAACGAAGAGGCCGTGACCTCGGACGCGCAGCCCCTGCTGATCTATACCGAGCGCAAGAAGGAAGAACCCGCCACCGCAGGGTGACGGAGTATGCATTTCACGCGTGGAAAACCGGGCTGGCGGCGGGCAGCTGACAAGCTTGCCCGCTATGGCAAATACGGGATTCTTGCACCGGTTCTGTCCGGCGTTGTTCGGCATACCGGATGGCTGGACGGGGGCGAAGCGCCACCGCGGGTGCTGAACTATGCCGCTGACGGCGATTTCCTTGCGCAAGGCGATGCACTGGTTCGCCATATTGAACGCGATATCGATTTGGAGCCCGGCACTCGGGTCTTGGATATCGGATGCGGGATTGGGCGGCTGGCCACTGCTTTGGCGCGCAATCGTTCGGGGCTGATCTATGCTGGCTTCGATGTGGTGGAATACGGGATTCTCTGGTGCCGCAAGGCTGTGCCGGAACAGGCGGGCGACTATCGCTTTGACCATGTCGATGTGTTCAACCCGTTTTATAACCCGCGCGGGCGCCTGTCCCCCGATGATTTCGCATTTCCTTACACTGAGGGCGGCTTTGATCTGGCTGTTGCGATTTCGGTGTTCACGCATTTGCTGGAAGACGACACCAGACGCTATTTCGCCGAGGGCATTCGGTGTCTTGCCCCGGGTGGTCGCGCCTATTTCACCACTTTCCTGACCCCGGATACCGTCCCTGAAGCGGCCCATTTCGAATTTCGCCACAAGATCGGCGCGGCAGCGGTCGAACGGCGCGAAGAGCCGGAACTTGCGGTCTCCTATTCGCGCGCCTTCTGGGAGGCGTTGGCCGCAGCGAACGGGGCCCGTCTGGAGCAGGTGAACGAAGGCAGTTGGACGGGCGCCGCGCGCCCCGATTATCAAGACGTACTGATCTTTCGCAAACTCGGATGACAGTCAGGCACCGGGCGGGCCACTCGATTTCTTGATTCCGGTGTTATTTTCGAAATCGGCGGGCAATGGCGGGGCCGGGTGCCTATCTTGCTCTCACTGTAACTGATCCGAGTTCCGCTATGATCCTACTCGACCTGTCCATCCGTGGCGCGGCCATTGCCGTCGCGATCCTGTCTGGCGTTGCGCTGCTGATGAACCGTGACACACGGCCGATTGGCCGCCCGGTTATGGCGGTGGCCGTGACGCTGACCTGCTATATCCTGCTATCGGGCCTGTCCGCCGAGATGTTGCCCCCTGCGCTTTTTCCTGCGTTGATTTCGGGGGCAATTTTCGTGCCTCTTGCTGTCTGCTGGCTGGTGGTGACCGTGTTCATCGACGAGGCGCGCGACCGCAGACCGTGGCTGGCCGCCGCGGGGTTGGGGGTTTTTCTGTGCATTGCCAGCATCTGGGTGCCGAGCCTGGAACCGGTGCGCGGGGCGGTCATGTTTGGGTTCTTTGCGGCGCTTCTGGGGATGGCCGTGCTGACAGCGAAAGAGGATCTTGTGGTTGCGCGGATGCGCTTTCGCCCTGCGTTCCTGTCCGCGATGGCGGTTCTGGGCGTGTCGATCTCCGGGACTGAGCTGTTCTATGGGTATCGTAGCGTGCCCGATCCAGTGATCGTGATGCAGGGGGCGGCGTTTCTGGCGCTGGCTTTTTCCTACGCGCTTTGGGTGCTGAAGGCCGAACCAAAAGCCTGCATCGCCTGCGAGGTGCGCCTTGCGCCGCCGCCAGTTATTGACCGACGGGCGGACGCGGTGGACGCGGCCATGGTGGAGGCCTTGAACGCAGCGCTGGAGGCCGGGATCTGGCGGCGTGAGGGGCTGACCATTGCCGCCCTCGGGGCTGAAATAGGGGTGCCGGAACACCGCCTGCGCGGGGTCATCAACCAACGGCTTGGCTTCCGCAACTTCCCGACCTTCATCAACAGCTACCGGATTGCCGCCGCCAAGGAGGTGCTAGCCGATCCGCGAGAGGCGCGGCGGACCATTCTGGAGATCGCCTATGATGTGGGCTTCGCCTCGCTCGGCCCGTTCAACAAGGCTTTCCGTGATCAAGCTGGGGAAAGTCCGTCCGAGTTTCGCCGGCGGGCACTTGATTCCGGTCGATCGCTCTCTGGATTTGAAAAAACCCCCTCGGTTTTGGAATCAGAGCGCCTGAGACCGCATTAACACCCAATTGAGGGTCATCGCGCTTCATCCAAGAAGGAGATCAAACGATGACCCGCCTGACCCTCGCTGCCTTGATCACGATCGCCACGGTTGCCATGGCCTCGGCTCAGACCATTCCGTTCTTCCCGACCCACTGGCCGCAGCCGGGCAGCTTCGATGGCCCGCCTGTCGTCACCCAGGACGCCGACGAAAACTAATCTCTACAAGGTCCGGTGGCCGCGTGTGGGCCGTCATGCGCGGCGAAACCGTCTACCTGAAGGCGTCGCGCCAATCGGCGCCTGCCGGGCCCCGAAGACGGACGTCATCAACGCGCCAGCGGAATTCGGTGCAAGTGTTGCCATTCACATCTGCCACAGCGTGAATCAGAAGGTTGGGACTTTCACGATACGGATTTCCATTGGGAACCGGGCTGGCAATCCCCTGACCGCTTTGCTGACCGATCAGGATGCGGCCATGCTGCCGGGCGCATCCGTCTCTGACCACAACCTCGGCTGCAGGGCTGAACGCCCACCCGGTGTTCAACTGCCGCCCCCCGAACAGCCTGAACGTGCATCCTTGCGCCAAATGCATGGCACCGGCCTCCCAGCCGAACAGCCCTGCGTTGTAATTAAGTATGATCTCCATCTCGCCGCCGACGCTCACAAGATCGCAACTGACAGCATTGGTGCCATTGGCATCGGTCAGGAAGGTGAACCCCTGCTGACGCGCGATGCGCATCGCCTGGCCAGCGGGGATTATGTACTCGCGAATCTGCCCCGGCGGAAGAACGGTGATACCAGGTGTGACCGGGAAGGTGGGAAGTGCCCCGGTATTGCCCTCTAACGTCGGGGATCCGCCTTGCACTGGTCCTGTTGGTGAGGCCCGGCAAATGCGGCGGCCCTGTGCGTCGGTGCCGATCTCGCGCAGCCCCGCGCTGCATTGACAGTCGCCAGAGACGATATCGGGTTCCGTTCCCTCGGCGCAGGTGAACACACATTGGTTATTCGCGCCAAGCGTCTGGTATGGGGGCGAGCAACTCGGAACCGGCTGCAAATCGGGGCCTGCATCGCCATTTCCATCATCGAAGCTTAGAAGCCTTACGGATGACATCCGGTCAGGTGCAAAGCCAAGCGCCGCGACACTTGGGTAGTCGCCCGGGCCCAAAGTGATCGATGGTCCGTTGAAATTCTGAAATCCGTCGTCGCGGTGAAAACTCCACTGACCTGAAATCACCCTGATCGATTCAACATCGTTGTCGAATGAGAACTGTGTCAGGCTTGGAGCGCTCTGGGACAGCCGCAATTCGCGCCCGCCAAAATTCTCGAAATCGTAGAGGATGACCTCCTGGGCGGCAGCCGAACGCGGCCCGGCATGCAGGGCCATGAGGAGCAGCGCAATCGCTGCTGTCACGGTCATGACTGATCCGAAACGTCGTCCGCCCATGAAACCCTCCTGTCAGAGTGGGTGCGCGGAATAATGCCTGAAGTGACAGAAAAAAGCGACTCTCGCGGCAAAGGCCACAGGTTCTAGCGCAGCCAGAGCTTCTCTCGTTTTAGCTGATTGCGGATGGCCTGCTCGCGCCGGGGCAGGTTGTCCCGGTCAAAAAGCGCGCGGGCCTTGGCGCCCTTGCCCTGATAGATCATGCGCTTCATCGGCTCGTAGCCTTTGAGCACCTTCTTGACCCAGTTGGGCGCGCTGACCTCTTCCAGAACATCCACGACACGCTGTTCTTCGCGCGCATACAGCAGCGGCAGGAAACGATAATGACAGCTTGTGCGTCCATCCAGCCAACCCGGCTCCAACGCATCGCGCCCGCCGCCAAAGGAATGAATCACCAATGGCAGCGCCACTTGGTCTAGCCACGGGTCCATGTTTTGGCAGATGATCTCGTCGGGTGGATCATTGCGGATCGCGGTCGCATAATCGAAGAATCGTGCGCCGAATTCATGTGGGCACCGATAGTAGAAGAAGCCGGCGTTGAAATAGAGGTAACGCCGCCAGTATTCATCGGGTTTGCCAAGGTCGAGCGAGCTTTCGAAATCCAGCCCGAACTTGTCGTAAAGCGATTTCCATATGGCGGTGTAGCCGGGGCCATACAGCTCAATCTGAGGCCATGTGCCTTCGACTTTCAGGCTGGCAGAGGGGCGGTCGAATTCAAAGGGCACCTTGGTCAGATCGTCCAGGATTAACGTGTCGGTGTCGAAGAAAACGAAGGGTTCACCCTTGGGCAGGGCCGACAACATCTCGATCTTGTTGCCGTATGGGTAGTCCTTGCCGAACTGGCGATTCTCGAACGGCAGGATCTGGGCCTCCAGCCGCTCCAGCAGCTCTCTGACAGCGGCATCTCCAATGCGGGGGTCGCCTTGCCAAAGCGGGCCGGGCTGCGGTTCAGCGACGAACAGTTTGCCGGGAAACCGGGGGTTGGCGGTCCGGAAACTGGCGGCAAAGAGCGCCGCCTCATATTGCAACCGGCCGTTCTGGCCCACGATCACGACATTGAACGCCTGTTTGGTTTCCATACCGCCTTCTGCCCTTTGCGGCCCCTGTTAAGCGTAGTCTAACGAGGCCGGTCGGGCAGGGCCATCCCGAAGCCGGCGATTGCGAGGCCGGGTTACGGGTGCGCCGCGGTGAACCTCGGCGCGGATTGGGATAACATACATGCCTCCCACTGTTTCAGCAGAGGGCGGACCGGTTGCAACGGCCCGGACCCGTCAAGCGCGAGGCATGGAAACAGCTGCAGCAATTCCTGCCGGCTGTCTTCGCACAGGGCAGGCATCGTCATTGGGCCAGGGCGAAAGCTTTCTGCCCAGATCCCGTCGGCGCGGACGATCTCGTGCTGGTCGAACATGAAATGGATATAGGTCACGCCGTCCTGAGGCGGGGCGCTTGTGATGGTGCTGTCATTGACCAGGTCGCGGGCAGCGATCAGCATTTCGGGCTCACCGAACAAAAGCGTGACCTGGGCGCCGGACAGCAATACGCGATGTTGCGGCGACAGCAGCATGTCGCGGTCAGGCTGGTTCGGGCCAAAGGCCTTCGCGCGCAGTAGAATGGGCCGAAGGGAGGGGGACAGCGCCAACTGGTTGGGCGTCAGATTGACCGACCCGATCCAGCGAATGGGCTGCTCGCCGCGATCCATCGTCAGAACCATATCACCCACTTCAAGCGCTTCGACCGCGACAGGGCCGTCCGGCGTGTCGATCCGTGTGCCGGGGGTGAAACAGGGCACCACCAGGTCAGAAACGTCGATGACAGGCTGCCCGGAACTGCCAGGCCCCTCGGCCGTCTGCACGACCGTCAGCGGCTCTCCGACCGGAGGCCAACCTTGCGGGGGGCCGACAAAGGCCAGACCTTCGATGGTGGCATAGGCGGGGGATGAGTTCACGATGTTGACGGCAACGATGTCGTAGGTGTTGCCATCGGAATCCATGACCACGATCCGATACTCGCCCTCAATCCGGGTTCCGTCAGAATAGGTGGCGCCATCGATGCTTTGCGCACCGTCGAGCCGCTGATTGTTGTCGTTGTCGTCGAACCGGCTGTCCGATCCGTTGTCACGTATGTCGACTTCGATCCAGCTATTGTTGTTGAGGGTGATCGTTTCCCCGAGCAGGTGGCTGCCATCGCCTTGCGTGATCCCATCAAGCGACAGCCCGCCGCTGACGGTGATATTTGATTCCTCTAACATCCAGATGGAATAATCGGCCATGAAATTCTGCCCGCTACTCGCTACGATCCGCGCGTCGTCTTGCTGCGACGCTGCCTGTGAGCGGGATGATAGACGAGTTCACAATGGAAGGTAAATGTCTGTGACAGATCACGGGCCACATCATGCCGGGATTTGTCAGACGGGAGGGCACCACCTTGCCCCCGAACGCGGTGTCTTCATCGCTGTTGTATGGGGGGGAATGGTGGGCGACCCTGGAATCGAACCAGGCGTGGGTCTCCCCGGCGGAGTTACAGTCCGCTGCCGCACCTTGCAGCACGTCGCCCTTGCTTTCGGTTCTTCAACCGAACGCCGGGTGGGGATAATCTGCCCGGTGGGGGGCGTCAAGACGAAAAACCGCCAAAATCCGGACTTGCCTTTGCATCGCCCGGGGGCGTAGCTGACCGGCAAGCCAAGAAGGAGCCAGCCCCGTGAAAAAACCAACCTGGGTGATCGAGAAGGAACGCGCCAAGCGCGCTTCTGCAGCGGAAACCGTCTGGCTTTTTGGTCTGCACGCTGTACGTGACGCGCTTATGAACCCCGCGCGGGAAAAGCTGCGGCTCGTGGTGACCAAGAATGCCGCCGACAAGCTGGCAGAGGCGATTGCCGTGGGCGGGGTGGAGCCGGAGCTGGCCGATCCGCGAAAGTTTCCAGTCCCGCTCGATCCGGGATCGGTGCATCAGGGGGCCGCGATGGAGGTGAAGCCGCTTGATTGGGGGCGTCTCTCTGACTTGTGCGAGCCGGGGCCTGCATCGCCACGCCTCATGTTGCTCGACCGGGTGACCGACCCGCATAACGTCGGCGCGATCCTGAGATCAGCCGAGGTTTTCGGAGCGCGCGCCGTCATCGCCCCGCATCGCCATTCCGCGCCCGAAACCGGGGCGCTGGCCAAGACCGCCTCGGGCGCCCTGGAACGTCAGCCCTATCTTCGGGTGAAGAACCTGGGAGACGCGATGCAGGAGTTGCAGAAGATGGGCTATACCCTGGTCGGTCTTGCGGGCGAGGGGGAAGAAGTCATTGATGATCTGGCACCTGATCTGGCGGGTCGTCCGGTTGCTTTGGTCCTTGGGGCCGAGGGGCCAGGTTTGCGCGCGCGCACGCGCGAGCTGTGCGATCATCTGGTGCGAATTCCCTTCGCGGGCGAATTTGGGTCTCTCAACGTCTCGAATGCGGCGGCAGTGTCCCTATATGCCATGACACGCAACGCGGAGAGCTGAATGACCACCAAGATCGCCACCTGTTGTTATTGTGGCACCAGAACGATGCTGCGGCTGACGGCCCGCGGCGGGCATGAACTGGCCTGTGGCAATTGCGGCGCGCCGCTGCACGAGATGAAGGCGATACCTCAGGAGAAGGTGCGCAAGCCCAAACGGGTGCAGCCTGCGCCTGCGGCCTATCGCGACAGTGATGATGATTATCGGAGCCGAAAGAAAAAGAAACCAAAGCGCCGCAAGCCTCTGTGGTCTCGGGCCTTGGAAGAAGCGTTCGATTTCGTCGAGGACATTTTTGACTGACATCAGTTCACGGTTGCGTCAGGGGGCTTTCGTCGCGGGACGGGAAGGGCAATCTTAGGGGCTAACCGAAGGAGATGCCGATGATCCCCCGCCGTTCCGCCCTTTTGCTGTTGGCCGCCACCCCACTGGCGCTGCGTTTAACCCCGGCTATGGCGTCAGCAGCGCCCGTATTTGCCTCTGGCGGGATCGCCATCAATGGCACCGATCCCGTCGCCTATTTTGACCAGAGCCAACCGGTTGCCGGGCGGCAGGAATACGCAGTCGACTGGAACGGCGCGCGGTGGCTGTTTTCATCGGCTGACAACCGGGACCGGTTTGCCGCCGACCCAAGCGGCTTCGCCCCCGCGTATGGCGGCTATTGTGCCTGGGCGGCCTCGCGTGGCTATGTCGCGGACGCCGTGCTCGAGGCCTGGACGATCCACGAGGGGCGGCTGTTTTTGAACGCTTCGCTGCGCATCCGTCGTCGGTGGGAACGGGATATTCCCGGAAATGTTGCGCGAGCGGATGCGAATTGGCCTGAAATCCTTGGGTAAATCCGGGCTTCAATCACTTTTTCGTTCCACCCCTTTAAACGCGCTCAAAAGTTGCTAAATTACAACGTATGGCGCACGGTTCGGAACACCGCAGCGCCCATCACTGTCCCTCGTTCCGCACTTGGCGCCTGTAGCAAAATCCGCTGCAGGCGCCTTTTTCTTGTGGTAGGGCAGCAGTATGACAACGAATCCCTCTGACGATCTTCTGCGCAAGATCCTGCGTGCAACCAAAACCATTGCCTGTGTTGGCGTGTCGCCAAACCCGGTGCGTCCCTCGCATTACGTAGGGCGGTATCTGCGCCTGAAAGGGTTTCGCGTGATCCCGGTCAATCCGGGGCATGCGGGTACACAGTTGTTTGGTGAAACCGTGGTGGCGTCGCTGTCGGATATCGAGGGGCCGGTCGATATGGTCGATATCTTCCGCCGGTCCGAGGCGGTGCCGCCGATCGTTGATGAGGCATTGGAGCATTTTCCAGGGCTGAAGACGGTTTGGATGCAGATCGGCATCGAGCACCCGGAAGCGGCCGCCAAGGCCGAGGCGCGCGGCGTGCAGGTGATTCAGAACCGCTGTCCGAAGATTGAGTATCAGCGCCTGTTCGGTGAGCTGCGGATGGGCGGGTTTAACACCGGGATCATTAGTTCCAAGCTCTGAGGGTCTGGGAAGGCGTTTCGAAACGCCTTTTTTGAAGGGCCTTGCAAGGCCCTTTGGACGCGGTTTCGAAACCGCGTGGGAAAGCCGTTTCGAAACGGCTTAGCCGCGGCTGGCTTTCTCTGCCACGCCAGAGGTGCCCTCGCGCCGCTCCAACTCTGCCAGAACGTCCTCCAGGGTCACGTCGCGTGCCGCCAGCATGACCAGCAGGTGATAGAGCACATCCGCTGCCTCCGATGTCAGCCGCTCCCGGTCGCCTTTGACCGCTTCGATGATCGCCTCAACGGCTTCCTCTCCGAACTTCTCGGCGCATTTCTCCGGCCCTTTTGCCAGCAGCTTCGCAGTCCAGGAACTGTCGGGATCGGCATCTTTGCGGGCGTCGATGGTGGAAGCAAGACGAGAAAGCGTGGTCATGAGAGCCTCACAGGGATACCGGCGGCGGCCATATGGGCCTTGGCCTCGGCAATCGTGTAGTCGCCGAAATGGAAGATCGAGGCGGCCAGCACGGCCGACGCCCCACCTTCGGTCACGCCTTCGACAAGGTGATCGAGATTGCCGACGCCGCCCGACGCAATCACCGGCACCGGCACCGCATCTGAAATAGCCCGAGTGAGCGGCAGGTTGAACCCGGCCCGCGTTCCGTCACGATCCATCGAGGTCAGCAGGATCTCGCCCGCGCCCTTGGCCACGACCGTCTTGGCAAACTCCACTGCGTCTATCCCCGTGGCTTTCCGCCCGCCATGGGTGAAGATCTCCCATTTGCCGGGGGCCACGGTCTTGGCGTCGATGGCCACCACGATGCACTGGCTTCCGAACTTGTCAGCGGCCCGCGCCACCACGTCGGGGTCGGCCACGGCGGCGGAGTTGAAGCTGACCTTGTCCGCACCTGCGAGCAGCAGGTTTCTTACATCCTCGACCGTGCGAACGCCCCCGCCTATGGTCAGCGGCATGAAGCACTGCTCGGCCGTGCGTGTCGCCAGATCATACATCGTTCCCCGGTTTTCATGAGTCGCGTGGATGTCGAGGAAGCAAAGCTCATCGGCCCCTGCTGCATCATAGGCGCGGGCCGATTCCACCGGGTCTCCCGCGTCAATGAGGTCGACGAAGTTAACGCCCTTGACCACGCGCCCGTCGGCCACGTCGAGGCAAGGGATGATCCGGGTTTTCAGCATGGGTATTGTCCCTTGGAAACTGCGCTACCGTCTTTAGGCAGAGGCGGGGCGGAATGCAAACCTGCCAGATGCTCAGCCCTTCAACACCGCAAGTGCTTCGCCCAGATCCAGGGCCCCGTCATAAAGCGCCCGGCCCGAGATCGCGCCGTTCAGCGGGGCGCCGCAGGATTTGAGCGCGCGCAGATCGTCGAGCGACGACACTCCGCCAGAAGCGATGACCGGGATCGACACGGCATTGGCAAGCGCCGCCGTTTCCTCGATATTCGGGCCCTGCATGGCCCCGTCACGGTTGATGTCGGTGTAGATGATGGCCGCAACGCCTGCGTCCTCGAAGCTACGGGCAAGGTCGGTGGCGTTCACATTGGTTTCCTCGGCCCACCCCTTGGTGGCCACCATGCCCTTGCGGGCATCGATCCCCACGGCCACCTTGCCGGGAAAGGCGCGAGCCGCCTCGCGCACCAGATCGGGGTTTTCCACCGCGACCGTTCCAAGGATCACCCGTGCGATGCCCTTCTCGATCCACATGGCGATGGTGTCCATGTCACGAATGCCGCCGCCAAGCTGCGCCGGGACAGAGGTTTCCGCCAGAATCGCCTCGACAGCGGCGCCGTTTACAGGCTCTCCTGCGAAAGCACCGTTGAGATCTACGAGGTGCAGCCATTCGCACCCTGCGTCCTGAAACGCCTTGGCCTGTTCTGCCGGGCGGTCATGAAACACCGTCGCTTTTTCCATCTCGCCTTTGTAAAGCCGCACGGCCTGGCCGTCTTTCAGGTCAATGGCGGGATAGAGGATCATTTGAATGGCCTTTCGCGAAGGGGGCGTATGTCGCCGCCCTTTTGCCGGAACCCGCGCCGCTTGCCAAGGCAACCCAACGTCAGCCTTGCCAGAATGCCGCAGGCCCGGTCAAACTGCGTCCAGTTTCTGGGAGGAGATTATCATGAAAACCACACTTCTGGCCCTCGCCGCCATCATCGGACTTGCCGGCATGGCCGCCGCCGACCCGATCGAGGGCCGTTGGCGCACCGCACCTGATGACAATGGCAACACCGGCATCATCAACGTTGTGCCCTGCGGAAGCAATTTCTGCGGCACTTTGGTCGAGGCATTCGACGGCAATGGCGCGACCATGGCCAGCGAGAATGTCGGGCGTCAGATCATCTGGGACACCGCCCCACGCGGGGGGGGGGAATATCGCGGACGGCTTTATTCACCGGACCGGGACTCGACCTATAACTCGCGGCTTTATCTGAACGGTGACACCATGTCCGTCTGTGGCCGGCTGCTCGGCATTCAACGCTGCGGCGGCGACTGGACACGCGTCAACTGACACTCACTCGGGGTCGGCGGACGAGCTGGCCCCAAACACCGACCACCCCATTTCCTGCGCCAACCGCTCAATGGCTTCGGTCCCAAGCTGCGAATTGCCCTGTGCGTTCAGGCCCGGCGACCAGACCGCGACCGACGCCTTGCCCGGCACGATACATAAGATACCGCCGCCCACGCCGCTTTTGCCCGGCAGGCCCACGCGGAAAGCGAAATCGCCGGAAGCGTCATAGTGGCCGCAGGTCATCATGATCGCATTGATCCGCCGCACCCGGTCCGGTCCCAGCATTCTGGGCGATCCCGGGGCGCTGGTCAGATAAAGCCCGGCGCGGGCCAGTTGGCGACAGCTCATCTCGATGGCGCATTGGTGAAAGTACGCCCCAAGCGTCAACTCTGGCGGGCTGATGAGATTGCCATAGGATTTCATGAAACTGGCCAGCGCCAGATTGCGGTGTCCGGTCGCCGTTTCCGAACGAGCTACGGCCTCGTTGATATGAATGTCGTCGTCGCCCGCAGCGGCCCGCACGAAGCGCAGGATTTCCCCCAACAGCTCTTTCGGTTGATGGCCTGCAAGGATCGCGTCTGTCACGGCAATGGCGCCCGCGTTTATGAACGGGTTTCTGGGGCGTCCGCGTTCATGTTCCAGTTGCAGGATGGAATTGAACGCCTGTCCAGAGGGTTCCCGCCCGACGCGCGACCAGAGCTGATCGCCCAACCGGCCAAGTGCGATGGACAGGGTAAAGACCTTGGAGATGGACTGGATCGAGAAGGATAGCGAGCTGTCGCCAGCGCCAAGCAGCTGTCCGTCCGGAAGTGCCACGGCGATTCCGAAGCGGACGGGGTCCACGCGGGCCAGTTCCGGGATGTAGTGGGCAACCTCACCCCGGTCCTCGCGGCCCGCCATTTCTTCCGCGATCCGATCAAGGATGTCCTGAAGATCAGGCATCGCGTCAGGGCTGCCAGCCCAGGAAATTGGCAATCAGCCTTAACCCAGAGTGCTGGCTCTTTTCCGGATGGAATTGGGTGCCCACCACATTGTCACGGCCCACGATGGCCGTAATCGGCCCGCCATACTCCACATGGGCCAGCAGATGCACGGGGTCCGCGACCTTCATCTGATAGCTGTGGACGAAATAGGCGTGGTCGCCGGTCGCCAACCCCTCCAGCACCGGGTGAGGCTGGTCTATGACCAGATCATTCCAGCCCATATGCGGAACCTTGAGCGCCGGATCGGCGGGGTCGATCTTCACAACCTCGCCGGGGATCCAGCCGAACCCCTCCACATCCTCATATTCGCGGCCCCAGCCGGTCAGCATCTGCATACCAACGCAGATGCCCAGGAAGGGCACGCCGCGGGTTTCAACTGCCTCCACCAGGGCCTCTTCCAGACCGTCGATAGCCTGCAAACCGCGCCGGCAGGCTGGAAAGGCGCCGTCACCGGGCAGCACGATGCGGCTCGCCTTCGCCACCGCGTCGGGATCGGCGGTGATCTGGACGGCCCCATGGCCGCCCTCGGATGCCATGCGCTGAAAGGCCTTCTCGGCCGAATGCAGGTTGCCGCTTTCGTAATCCACAAGGACGGTGGTCATGGGTCAGAGCGTCCCCTTGGTCGAGGGGATGGCATCGGCCTTGCGCGGGTCGGGTTCGACTGCGGTGCGCAGGGCGCGGGCCACGGCCTTGAAGGCGGCCTCGGCAATGTGGTGGCTGTTGAAGCCATGGATCTGATCCACATGCAGGGTGATGCCGCCATGTGTGGCCAGTGCCTGAAAGAATTCGCGCACCAGTTCTGTGTCGAACGAGCCGATCTTGGGCGTTGGCAGGTCCACATTCCAGATCAGGAAAGGCCGCGCCGACAGGTCCAGCGCGGCGCGCACCTGCGCGTCATCCATCGGCAGGTGGCATTCGCCATAGCGCCGGATGCCCCGCTTGTCGCCGAGCGCCTGCACCAACGCCTGTCCAAGCGCGATCCCGGTATCCTCAACTGTGTGGTGGTCGTCGATATGATAGTCGCCCTTGGCGCGGATCGTCATGTCGATCAGCGAATGGCGGCTCAGCTGGTCCAGCATATGATCGAAAAACCCGACGCCGGTCTGGTTGTCATAGGCACCGGTCCCGTCGAGGTTGATCTCGACGCTGATCTCGGTTTCGGCCGTCTTCCGGGAAATCTGTGCTGTGCGCATGGGGTGGCTCCGCCATTGGTCTTTGCCGCCTTATAGGGCGATGACCAGTCGCGGGAAAGGGCGCAAGGGCAGGGCCGGGGCGCGGGTGTTGCGCCCCAGCCTATTTCGTCACTCTAGGGTGACTTCGCCCACCATATCCTCCAGGAAATAGAGCTGGTAGGTGCCCGGTGCGCCGGAGCCGAGGAAATAGAGGCTCATATCCACGCTGCGGGGGCTGTCATCCCAACTGATCGAATTGGTCCATTCGATTCGTGGTGTTGCGTTTGATCCGCTTTGCGAGCCGAGCGGGACGAGCGGTGCGCCATCGGGGCCAACCAACGAAAACCAGGTGTTGCGCAGGAACGCCTGATTTTCACCGGCCTGCGCATCGGTGTCGGTCGAGAAGGCGGGCGTCGCGTCAAAATCGATGCGCAGCATCGTGCCCGTCACTGGCGCCAGAAGCCCCGGCACATCGGTGCGGTTCAGGGTGGTTTCCGCCGTCAGTTCCGTGGTGCGGGTCAGGCCGGTTGGGGTGAAGGTAAAGGTCTGGCCGGGGCTGATGACCGGGCCAACCTCAACCGCGAGGTTCACGGGAACCTCCAGGATATCGTCATCCTCGCCGATGATCAGTGTGGCCGAGGTTGCGTCCCGCGGCAGATACCAGACACCGTTCAGGAACGCCTGCGCGGTTTCTTCGGGGAAGTCACGCGGGCGACGTTCAGATATGGATCCTGCAGAGGGCGTAAACACCCCGAACCAGTCATACCGGCCGGCAGCGCGACGACCTTCGTCATCGCCAGGCAGCATCAGGGTGATATCGGAAGAGCTATAGGAAATCCGATCCAGGTCATCGCTCCAGGCGATGTCGAAAATGGCGCGGATATAGACGAAATTCCCGTCTGGTCCGCCAAGGACATAGGGCGCGCAGCAGAATGACCCGGAATTGCCGGAATGATCGACAAGGGTTTCGTATCGGTAGACGCTCATCCCGGACAGGCTAAGCGGTGACTGGGCAATGGCAGGCAGCGCCGTGAACGCGGCCAACCCAATTGACGCCATGACAGTCAAAATTCGGGACATGTCAGTCCTCCCTATAATTCTTGGTCTAATTGGGGCAGAGTGTTCGAAACCCCGCGCTTATTTGCAAGGGAAAACCCGGACTCGGGTCAAACTTGATTTAATGTCTTAAATACACTATATAGGGATCAAGCCGCGATTCCCGGTTTGCGTCCAGTCATTCTATTCAGGGCAACCCCGCCACATTCAGGAGAGTTTTTATGATCCAGTTCCGTTCCGCCTTCCCTCGCGCCCTTGTCCTTGCCGCCGGTTTGGCGCTTGCCCTGCCGATGGCAGCAGCGGCGCAATCGCACATGACCTCTACATATGGGAATATCGCGGTGACCATCACGGGCTCCGGTTCCATCAGTTCGCGGGAAACATCGCGCGGTATCGAAGCGATCCTGAACGAGCACATGGTTCTGATCACGGATAGCAGCGTTGTTGTTGATGGTCAGGTCTACAACATCACGCCACAAGCGCAGGTCGTGGTTGATGGCAATGACGGTTTCGCCGTGACGGTCGACGGGGTCGACGTGATGATGATTGCCCAGATCGCCGGCCTGAGGGCGCGCGCAGAAGCCGGCGAGGCCAGTGCTCAACTGGATCTTGGCATGATCTACTGGGACGGCGACGGTGTTGAGCAGGATTATGTTCGCGCGGTGCAGCTGTTCCGCCAGGCAGCCGAGCAGGGCAATGCGATTGCGCAGTCGAACCTGGCCTATGCCTATTACAATGCCGAAGGCGTCGAGAATGACGACAATGCCGCAATGTACTGGGCGGGCCTGTCAGCAGCCCAAGGCGACGAGGTTGCCATGCGGCTTGTTGCTTTCGGGTATTATCGCGGCCGGGGCTTTCCGCAGGACCGGGCGGAAGCGGCCCGTATCTGGGCCGAGGCGGCCAACCTGGGCGATGATTATTCCGCCTATAACATGGGGATCGTGGTGCGCGATGGCGATGGCGTGCAGCAGGACGATGCGCTGGCCATCCTTTGGTTCGAACGGGCGCTGGAACTGGGCCATCCGGATGCGGCGGAACGACTTGCTGAGATGCGGGGCCAGTAGACCCGAAAAACCAAAAGGCCCTCGGCTGAACCGAGGGCCTTTTTGATTTGGAGCGGGCGATGAGATTCGAACTCACGACCCTAACCTTGGCAAGGTTATGCTCTACCCCTGAGCTACGCCCGCTCTGTGAGGGCGGTGTTTAGGCCGACAGGGGCAGGGCTGCAAGTGGAAAATCACGCAGGTCACGCATTTTCCGCCACCCGCTTGCGTCGCGCGGCGCGCCATAGGTTCAGCATCTCCACGGCCCCGGCGAAAACCATCGCGGCATAGATGAAACCGCGTTCAACGTGGAAGTGAAAGCCATCCGCGACCAGGGCCATGCCGACCATGACAAGGAAGGCCAGCGCCAGCATCTTGGTGGACGGGTGGTCCTCTACGAATTTCGCAATCGGGGCTGCGGCAATCATCATGACGACAATGGCCACGACCACGGCAGCGATCATCACTTCGATATGGTCGGCAATGCCCACGGCGGTGATGACAGAATCGAGCGAGAACACGAGATCAAGCAGCATGATCTGGAAGATGACCGAGGCGAAGACCGCCTTCACAACGGTCTCCTCCGTCGTGTGGATGCCGCCTTCGACTTCGTCGAAGATCTCGGTCGAGGCCTTGTAGATCAGGAACAACCCGCCTGCGATCAGGATGACATCGCGCCAGCTGATCTCCAGCCCGAATATCGTGGCAATAGGTTCAGACAGTCCGATGATCCAGGCAATCGACAGCAGCAGCAGGATGCGAAGCACAAGCGCGCCTGTCAGGCCGATCACCCGTGCGCGGCGGCGTTGGTCCTTGGGCAGGCGGGTAGCGGCGATGGAAATGAAGATGACGTTATCAACGCCGAGCACGATTTCCAGAACGGTCAGTGTCAGGAAAGACGCCCACACGGCGGGGTCGGACAATAGCTCGATCATTTGGCATCTCCCGGGATCGGATCGCAGTCAGATAGGGTGTATCAGGCCCGGCGCAAGCGGTCAGGCGGCGGCCAAAGAAATAATCCACAGTAGGGCAGAGATGGTGACGAAAGACGCCCCTGTCGTGATCATCAGCGCGGTCGAGGCCAACAGCTCGCGCCCGTAGGTCATGGCAATCAGCGGGAATATCGACAGCATAGGACAGGCCGCATTAATCAGCCCCGCCTGGCGAATATCGTCAGGAAGAGAGGGCAGCAGCAGCGTGGCTGCAAAGAAGAACAGCGGATGCAGCACAAGCTTGCCAATCAGGATCGCAGAGATTGGCACAGCCATGTCGCGGGCACTGGCCAGCGTCGCGGCGGCAACGGTGCCCCCCACGGCAAAAAGCGCAATGGGTGATGCGATCGGGCGCAGCATCTCGATCGGGCGCAGGATCGGTTCGGGCAGGGTCAGGCCCGACAGGGAATAGGCCAGCGCAACAAGGATCGACAGAACCAATGGGTTTTTGATCAGCCCTTTGAGCCCCTCCAAGAAACCCTGCAAAGGCGTGCTGTCAGTGCTTTCACCCGCATCCGCCACGGCGAGCGCAAGCGGAATGAGGATCACGTTTTCCAGCAGCATCACGGTGGCAAAGAGCGTCACTGCCACATCGGGATAGAGGATCGACAGCAGCGGAAATCCCACGAAGGCAGAGTTCGAGCCGACCATGCCTAGCCCCATCATTCCAAGCATCGACCAGCGCGCCTTGAACACCAGCCGACCTACTAGGATGCAGGCCGTGAACAGCGCCAAAGAGGCCGACAGATAGGCGGTAAAGAGGCCCCAGTGCAATGTCTCTGACGGGGCGGCGGTGCCGACGGCCAGAAAGATCAGGGCAGGCAGGGCGAAGCGCACAACGAACGTGCCGATCGCCCGCACGTCGGACCCTGCGAAATAACCGGTGCGAACCGACAGGAATCCAAGCCCGATCAACAGGTAGATCGGCGCTGTAATGGTCAGGATCATCGCCACGGGGGTGCCCTCTGCAGATAGTTGCCTTGTGCAGCATCGCAGATCGGCACCGGGCCTTCCAGTGCGCTTTCGCGCGCGGTCAGATAATGGCGCGGATGATGTTGGACAGGCTTGCGACCAGGATCATGCCAAGCGTCAGCGCCATGCCCCAGATCCGTGCGGGCACGATCTGCGGGGTTGATCCAAAGCCGAACGCATGCAGCACCCGCCCCAACAGCAGTGTCACCCCAAGCACGTGGACGGCCCAAGTGGGCGTGCCCTGAAGCTCTGCCGCAACCAACAGGATCAATCCGATCGAGCTGTATTCCACACAATTGGCCTGGGTTCGCATGGCCTTTGTCAGCGCTTTCTGACCACCGTCTCCGACCGAGACCCTGTGATGGCGCCTAAGGGCGATGACCCGGAAACTCAGGTACAGGAACAAAAGGCCCAAAAGCCCCGCGTAGAGAGGTGCAATCATGTCCATGTTTCGTCCCTTCCGTCAGTAATGGTCCACGTCCTGCTCGGGCAGGGTGAAGTCCTCGAAATGCACCACAACGCTGTCCCCCTGCGTCAGGATGATGCCATAGGCTCCCGGCTCGTCCACCGAATGGCCGCTACCTTCTTCGCCCAAAATCATGGGCATTTGATGGCAGGGGCTTTTGAACACGGTGATGGGCAGGCCGCCGATGCTGGCGGTGATCGTGCGGTGGATATGCCCGGCAAAAACATGCGCCACTTGCGCGTGTCGGGTCAGCACGCGCCGCAGGTCGGGGGCATTGGTCAGGCCGATCCGATCCATACCGGTAAAGCCTGTGTCAAAGGGCGGATGATGCAGAAACACAAGGCACGGCTTTTCGGAGTTGCTCAGGGCCTCTTCCAGCCAGGTCAGCCGTGCCGGGCACAGCGTACCCGAATGCTCGACGTCAGGGTCGGTTTGGTGGGTGTCGAGGCAGATAAGCCTGACATCGTCCAACTCGACGCAGCTTTGCACAAAGCAATTCGTGTCCGTCGGCGCCTCTGGAAAACACGCAAGAAACCCGGCGCGGGTGTCGTGGTTGCCGATCATCAGCGTAACGGGCCAGGGCAAGTCGCTCAGCGCCGATTTCAGGCGTGCATATTCCTCTGCCGTGCCGTGGTGGGTCAGATCGCCCATCAATACCAGCCGGTCAGCATCGGGGTGGGCCTTTCCTGCATGGGCCAGACCCGCCTCCAGCCGCGCGCCGGGGTCCAGGCCGATGATGGTCTGCCCCTCTGGCGTGATGTGCAGGTCAGTCATAACGAGGATCTTGGCCATGGCAGGCTCCGCTATCAGATACAGCGATAGCACCGAACCGTTCCGCGACGTGCAAGCGCAAATGCGCCTTTCGTGGCGTCACTCCATGTCGTTTCCGGCCTTTCGCATATGGGGAAAATCGCCCGTGGCGATATAGGCTTCTTCCTCAGGGGTTGACGGGCGACCAAGGATCGGATTGCGGTGAGGGTGTCGGCCAAAGCGTTCCAGCACGCCGCGCACCCTCTTGTTCTGGGCGCGGAATCCATCGCCCATTCCGGCAATCGCATCTGGCATCTTCTGGATGATCTTTTCGACCAGCTCATCCAGCAGGTCTATGCGTTGCAGGTGATCAGGGCCTTCACAGTGGGAAATGGAGATAACAAAAAACGCCTGTTCCCAAGGGGCAAGCGCATCGAAGTCGCCGTTGGCTATGCCGTCGAGGGCCAGACGCGCTGCCTTGATGTCCTGTGCGAAGGCCGCAGGGGTGTCGCGCCAAAGTGACCTTGGAAACTGATCAAGCGCGATCAGAAGGGCAAGTCGCCCGCGCGGGGTCTCGGCCCAGTGATCCAGCTCGCCGCGTGCTGTGGCCAGCGTTAGATCAGCGAAGTCGCGGATAATGACCTCGTCCATGCCACCCTGCATCCGTTCGTTCCAGAAAGCGCTGTGGGTTTCCGGATCGTTCTGGTGGCCCGTATCTGGAAACCACAGGTCAAGGACTTGGTCGGGTGAAAACATGCGCGCGCTCCTTCGGGGGTGTGACGGGGGGAGCTTTGCATGACTGAGGGATGTGCCCAAACAAAATTCGGAAACACCTCGTTCACACTGCGTCGGGTGCCCCATTTGAGGGCAGGCTGTTGCGGCGGTGGCGCGCTAGTCTTTTCAGCCGCTCAGAAACCAGGGCCACCGGTCGAGGACGCATCGAAATTGTCGAGGCCCCAGAACTCGTCGCGAATTCCCTGGTTGGCATTCGACTGCAATTCGAACTGAATATCCGATGTCGGCTCGGCGACTGTCACGACGACCGAGGCGACCGAGTCAGTCCATCTGCCACTGCCGCCAAGAGCGACCTCTGCGACTTCCACTGTCGCTTCTACCGTTGTGCCGTCGAGCTGCGGAATATCGAAGGTCATGGAATTGCCGCTGGCCAGAGCAATAGCAACCGGAACGCCGTTCAACGAGATCGTTGCAGTGTCCGTGCCCCATTGCGCGGAATCGTCGAGGCTGTCGCCCGCCACAAGGTCAAACGACATGACCGCATTCAATGCGCCGTCAGAAATCTCGACCAGATAGCTAGCGGCTTCGCCGGGGCCAAGAACCATCAGTTCGCCCAGTTCACCCCCCATGTCTCTGACCGATCCGCCGAACCACCCCGCAGCGTTACCGCCGGTGAAATCGAAAGAACCAAGCGACACTCGGCCGTTGCTGAACATGTTCCAGTTGTTAGAGGTCAGTTCTGCGTTGATATCGCCAGACAGGCTTTCGACGCCACTGCTGACAACGCTGGCCGTCGCAATCCCAAGACCGACAACACCCGCGGCCAGGACGGTCATATCAACGGTCACGGCGCCGCTTTCACACACCCAAAAATCACTTTTACAAGTCACTATTTTTTTCCTCGTCACCACTCGAATGACGGGATTAATGCCAATAGAAAATGGATAAAATTGGACAGAGTTGGGGCACCCTGATGATAGGGTGCCCCATGCTGTTACGTCAGCTCAACCAGCAGATCCTTGGCGTCGATCTGTCCGCCGGGGGTCACATGCACCGCCGCGACCACTGCGTCCCGATCGGCATGGATGCCGGTTTCCATCTTCATCGCCTCGATGGTCAGCAGCAGATCGCCTTGCTTGACCGCCTGGCCCGCCTGCACGGCCACCGTTGCCACCACGCCGGGCATCGGGGCCCCAACGTGGTTCGGGTTGCCAAGTTCCGCCTTCGGACGTTTGGCAGTCGTGGCTTGTGCCTTGCGATTGGGCACACGAACAGTACGGGGCTGGCCGTTTAGTTCGAAGAAGACCTTGACCTCGCCATCCTCATTCGTCTCGCCCACGGCCTGCAACTGAACAACCAGCGTCTTGCCCGGGTCGATCTCGGCCTCGATCTGCTCGCCGGGCTCCATGCCATAGAAGAAGGTCCTGGTGGGCAGGGTCCGCACCGGGCCGTAAGTCGCGTGGCGTTCGCGGTAGTCGGTGAAAACCTTGGGATACATGAGGTATCCGTTGAGGTCCTCGTTATCCACGGGCTCACCCACCTTGGCGATGACCTCGGCGCGTGCGGCTTCCAGATCGACCGGGGGCAGGTGTTTGCCCGGGCGTTCTGTGTTGGGCTTTTCGGCCTTCAGCGCCTTCTTCAGGATCGTCGCGGGGAACCCACCCGGCGGTTGGCCAAGATTGCCGCGCATCATGTCGATGACGCTGTCGGGGAAGGCCACATCGGTCTTGGGATCCTCGACCTGCTCTCGGGTCAGGCCCTGGCTGACCATCATCAGCGCCATGTCACCCACGACTTTGGACGAGGGCGTGACCTTGACGATATCGCCGAACATCTGGTTCACGTCGGCATACATCTGCGCCACTTCGTGCCAGCGTTCTTCAAGGCCGAGCGACCGCGCCTGCGCCTTGAGGTTGGTGAACTGGCCACCCGGCATCTCGTGCAGATAAACCTCGGAGGCTGGTGCCTGAAGGCCGCTTTCGAACGCCGCGTACTGACCACGGACCGCTTCGAAGTAATCGCTGATCTCGCGGATTGCCTTGATGTCCAGCCCGGTGTCCCGCTCGGTATGTTTCAGCGCCTCGACCACGGTGCCAAGCGTCGCCTGAGAGGTGTTGCCGCTGAAGCTGTCCATCGCGCAGTCGACCGCATCGACGCCCGCATCCGATGCAGCAAGGATGGTGGCAGAAGCAATACCCGCCGTGTCATGGGTGTGGAAGTGGATCGGCAGGCCAACCTCTTCCTTCAGCGCCTTGATCAGGATCTTGGCAGAGGCCGGTTTCAGCAGCCCGGCCATGTCCTTGAGCCCCAGGATATGCGCGCCCGCATCACGCAGGTCCTTGCCCATGTTGACGTAGTATTCCAGATCGTACTTCGCCCGATCCGGGTTCAGGATGTCGCCGGTGTAGCAGATCGTGCCTTCGCAGACCTTGCCGCTTTCGACCACTGCGTCCATCGCCACGCGCATGTTCTCGACCCAGTTGAGGCTGTCGAACACGCGGAAGACATCAACGCCGGTTTCGGCGGCCTGAGCAACAAACGACTGCACCACGTTGTCTGGATAGTTGGTATAACCCACCCCGTTCGAGGCGCGCAGCAGCATCTGCGTCATGATGTTGGGCATGGCCTTGCGCAGGTCGCGCAGGCGCTGCCACGGGCATTCCTGCAGGAAGCGATAGGCCACGTCGAAGGTCGCGCCGCCCCAGCATTCTATGCTGAAAAGACCCGGCAGATTCGACGCATAGGCCGGAGCCGCCTTGATCATGTCAATGGACCGCATCCGCGTGGCCAGCAGCGACTGGTGTCCGTCGCGCATGGTGGTGTCCGTGATCAGAAGCTGCTTCTGCGCCGCCATCCAGTCGGCCACCGCCTGCGGACCCTTTTCATCGAGCAGCGTTTTGGTGCCGGGCAGGGCCTCGCCACGCGGGGCAGGGGCCTTGGCGGGCTTCAGATCGGCCTTGGGCTTGGCGCGGCCTTCGGTCTCCGGGTGCCCGTTCACGGTGATATCCGCGATATAGGTCAGGATACGGGTTGCACGGTCGCGCTTTGGTGTGAAGTCAAAGAGCTCCGGCGTCTCGTCGATGAACTTGGTCGTGTACTGGTAATTCAGGAAAGTTGGGTGCTTGAGCAAGTTTTCCACAAACGCAATGTTCGTGCTGACGCCCCTGATGCGGAACTCTCGCAGCGCCCGGTCCATCCGTGCAATCGCGGCCTCGGGTGTCGGGGCCCATGCGGTCACTTTCTCCAACAGAGAGTCGTAGTAGCGCGTGATCACGGCGCCCGAATAGGCGGTGCCGCCATCCAGACGAATGCCCATGCCAGTGGCACCGCGATAGGCGGTGATGCGGCCATAGTCGGGGATGAAGTTGTTGGTCGGGTCCTCGGTCGTCACCCGGCACTGGATCGCATGACCGTCGAGCTTCACATCATACTGGCTGGCTGTGCCGGTGGCTTCGACCAGCGACTTGCCCTCGGCAATCAGGATCTGTGCGCGCACGATGTCGATGCCGGTCACTTCTTCGGTGACGGTATGCTCCACCTGCACGCGGGGGTTCACTTCGATGAAGTAGAACTTGCCGGAATCCATATCCATCAGGAATTCGACGGTGCCCGCGCATTCGTAATTCACGTGCTCACAGATCTTCTTGCCAAGAAGGCAGATCTCTTCACGTTGCGTCTGGCTCAGATAGGGGGCAGGGGCGCGCTCCACCACTTTCTGGTTACGCCGCTGGACCGAGCAATCGCGCTCATAGAGGTGATAGATCGACCCGTGCTTGTCGCCGAGGATCTGTACCTCCACGTGGCGCGCCCGGGTGATCATCTTCTCAAGATACCCTTCACCATTGCCAAAGGCCGCCTCGGCTTCGCGCCGGCCCTCGCGGACCTTTTCCTCCAGTTCATCGGGCCCGTGGATCGGGCGCATCCCGCGCCCACCCCCGCCCCAGGAGGCTTTCAGCATCAGGGGATAGCCGATCTCCGCCGCCTCGGCGCGGATCGCGTCCATGTCGTCGCCGAGGACTTCGGTCGCGGGGATGACCGGCACACCTGCCGCGATCGCCACGCGGCGGGCGCTGGCCTTGTCACCGAGCGCGCGCATGGTCTCTGCTTTGGGGCCGATGAACGTGATGCCATTTGCAGCGCAGGCATCCACGAATTGAGGGTTCTCCGACAGAAGCCCATAGCCCGGATGGATCGCGTCAGCACCGCATTCCTTGGCGACGCGAATGATCTCGTCGATGCTGAGATAGGCCGCGACAGGCCCCAGGCCCTCGCCGATCTTATAGGCTTCATCCGCCTTGAACCGGTGCAGGCTGAGCTTGTCTTCCTCGGCGTAGACCGCGACGGTACGCTTGCCAAGTTCATTGGCGGCACGCATGACACGGATCGCGATTTCACCCCGATTGGCAATCAGGATCTTCTTGAATTCGGCCATGAACATTCCCCTCTGTTCTGGATTGCGCGGACGTTAGGCAGAAATTGCTGCGGTGCCAACATAAATGTTGCGCAAATGTTGCATGAGCGGCGGTAGCGCTAACAGTTTTTGTAATATCAGAGGGTTGAGGGTGTGTGTCATACTGCTGCAATCTGGCCTTAACCGGGATGCGCAGCAATGAAAATTGCGAATCCGGTACGGGAAACCACTTGTTGCGGGATGTGGCAGAGCTGTTAGCGCTGAACAGATTCACGCGCCTTGTTGGCACGCCAACCGTCCGCTCAGGTCCGCCAAACTCCGCGCTCCGATTTGCCCCATGCAAGACGTCATGTCTTTGATCAGCAGATCATGCAAATGCGGTGGCCCGGCGTCCCCCAAGGCGGCCAGCGCATAGTGCCAGGCCCGCCCCAGCATCACGAAATCAGCCCCTAACGCCAGCGCCCGTATGATGTCGAGCCCGCCCTCGATGCCGCTGTCGAAGATCAGGGGCAGTCGGGTTGCTGCGCGAATTTCGGGCAGCGCGTCGATGCTGGCACGCACCCCGTCGAACTGTCGGCCCGCGTGGTTCGAGACCCAGATTGCGTCTACGCCCGCCGCCTCCAGCTGCGCGACAGGTCCGGCATCCATCACGCCCTTGACCACCAGCTTGCCTTGCCACAGCTCCCGCAGCCTCCCCAGATAGTCCCAGTCGGGCATGATCCGGATGAGATAGCCCACATGCGCGGTCTGGGGCAGGCTGGTCTTCTGTTCCGCATATCGGTCCAGGGTCCGCATACGCGGCATTCCCGTTTTTAGCATTCCCATTGCCCAGGCCGGTCGTCGCATCACTTGCGCCAAAAGCCGTGGCGTCAGTCGGGGGGGATTGGTCAGTCCACCGCGCGTCTGTCGTTCCCGCCGCGAGGCAACAGGCACGTCGGCGGTCAACACCAGCGTGTGAAATCCGGCGCCCCAGGCGCGCGCCAGCATATCCTTCAGCACCTCTGGCGATCGGGGGGGATATAGCTGGAACCACCCCATTGCGCCGGCTTCCGGTCCAACGGCTTCCGGCGGCTGACTGGCAACGGTCGACAACCCGTACGGTATCCCGGAGGCAGAAGCGAACCGCGCCAGCCGCCGCTCCGCATCGGGCCAGATCACCCCGGACATGCCCACAGGGGCGATCCCGAAGGGCACGGCGTAGTCCAGTCCCATAAGCGAACAGGACAGATCGGGCGTGAACTCGCCCTCAAGGATCGCAGGGTGGAACAGCACCTGATCCAGTGCCCTGCGGTTCCTGCCCAGAACCGATTCCGTTCCGGTGGCGGAATCAAAAAACTCCCACACGAAATGCGGCACGCGCCGCCGCGCCCGCGCCCTGAGGTCGGAGATTGCCGGATATCGCTGGTCCAGATCCATGCCCCGACCAAACCCGTGCACGGGCCTCCTGTCCAGCCCGTTCCCCTTCTTCTTGGAAAAATACCCCGGGGGTTTGGGAGCTGGCCCCCAAGCGTGCGATGAGGCTGCCTCGCAAGGGGCGGGCGAAGAGCGCGCGTTCGCCGCGACGACGCAAGTCGGCGCAAGACCAGTCAGAAAACGCTTGCGAACGGACCGTGAACAATACTTTAACTCGGCCAAGGCTTGGTCTAGGCTCGCGCGCATGGATATTTTCGACGATGAAGAGGCCTTCTCGGCCGCCTCCCTTTCGCAACGCGCCATGGCCGCGCGGCCTGCGCCCTATCTCGACGGGTTGAACCCGCCGCAGCGAGAGGCCGTGGAAACGCTAGATGGGCCAGTTCTGATGCTGGCAGGGGCAGGCACCGGAAAAACCCGTGCGCTCACGGCCCGGATTGCGCATCTTCTATCCACCGGCAAGGCGCGCCCGAACGAGATCCTCGCCGTCACCTTTACCAACAAGGCTGCGCGCGAGATGAAGAACCGTTTGGGCCATCTGCTTGGCCAACCGGCAGAAGGGATGCCCTGGCTCGGCACATTCCACGCGATCTGCGTGAAACTTCTGCGCCGCCATGCGGAACTGGTGGGGCTGAAATCTAACTTCACGATACTCGATACCGACGATCAGGTCCGGCTGATGAAACAGCTGATCATCGCAGAGAATATTGATGAGAAACGCTGGCCCGCCCGCGCGCTTGCGGCCGTCATCGACAAGTGGAAGAACCGTGCCTGGACGCCTGAAAAGGTTCCAGTGGCTGAGGCGGGGGCTTTCAACAACCGGGGTGTGGAGCTTTACGCCGCCTACCAGCAACGGCTGAAATCCCTCAACGCCTGTGATTTCGGTGATCTGCTGCTGCATATGGTCACGATCTTCCAGACGCATGATGACATCCTCCAGCAATACCAACGCTGGTTCCGCTACATCCTTGTGGACGAATATCAGGACACCAACGTCGCCCAGTATCTCTGGCTGCGGCTTTTGGCGCAGGCGCACAAGAACATCTGCTGTGTGGGTGATGACGACCAGTCGATCTATGGCTGGCGCGGGGCCGAGGTGGGCAACATCCTGCGTTTTGACAAGGATTTTCCCGGTGCCAAGGTGATCCGGCTGGAACAGAATTACCGGTCGACCCCACATATTCTCGCGGCGGCTTCCGGCGTGATTGCTGGGAACAAAGGGCGGCTTGGCAAGGAGTTGTGGACCGAGGCTGCAGAGGGCGAGAAGGTCCGTCTCATTGGCCATTGGGATGGCGATGAGGAGGCCCGTTGGGTCGGTGAGGAAATCGAGGCGATGCAACGCGGCACCCGCGGCATGAGCCCCATCAGCCCCAACGGTATGGCGATCCTTGTCCGCGCCAGCCACCAGATGCGCGCCTTCGAAGACCGGTTCCTGACCATCGGCCTGCCTTACCGCGTGATCGGCGGCCCGCGCTTCTACGAGCGGATGGAGATCCGGGATGCCATGGCCTATTTCCGGCTGGTCGTCAGCCCCGAGGATGACCTGGCCTTTGAACGGGTCGTCAACACCCCCAAGCGGGGCCTGGGCGATAAGGCGCAGCAAAAGATTCAAATGACTGCGCGCACCAATGGCGTGTCCCTTCTGGAAGGGGCCAAAGTGCTGCTTGCAGCCAAGGGGTTGACCGGCAAGGGCGCCAAGGAACTGCAACGCTTTGTTGAGGGGATCGAGCGGTGGCGCGGGTTGATGTTGGGGCCGATGCGTGCCGTCGGGCCGGTGGATGATCTTGTAGAAGATGACGTTCCTCAGGGCACCCTGAACCATGTCGAGCTGGCCGAGATGATCCTAGAGGAGTCCGGCTATATCGAGATGTGGCAGATGGACAAAACCCCCGAGGCGCCGGGGCGGCTTGAGAACCTCAAGGAACTGGTGAAGGCTCTGGAAAGCTTCGAGAACCTGCAAGGTTTCCTCGAACATGTCTCGCTCATCATGGACAACGAAAGCGACGAGACCGAGGAGAAGGTCACGCTGATGACACTCCATGCTGCGAAAGGGTTGGAATTTCCCGCCGTCTTCCTGCCAGGATGGGAGGACGGGCTGTTCCCTTCGCAGCGGGCGATGGATGAAGAGGGGCTGAAGGGCCTCGAAGAGGAGCGGCGGCTGGCCTATGTGGGCATCACGAGGGCCGAGGAGATCTGCACGATTTCCTTCGCGGGCAACCGCCGCGTCTATGGTCAGTGGCAATCGCAACTGCCAAGCCGTTTCATTGACGAACTGCCTGAAGAGCATGTTGAAGTGCTGACCCCGCCGGGGCTTTATGGCCATCAGGGCGGCATGGGCGGCATGGGCGGCGCGCAGGACTATGGCCGATCGGGGCTGGAGGAACGGGCTGTCAGGGCCGATGTCTACAATAGCCCCGGCTGGAAGCGGCTCCATGCAAATTCCGGCGCACGAGGGATGAGCCAGCCGCGCGAGGCCCGGACCTTCACCATCGATGCATCTGCGGATTCCGCCTTCACCATAGGCGAGCGCGTATTCCATCAGAAATTCGGCTACGGCCGGGTGGAAGGCGTGGAAGGTGACAAGCTGGAGATTGCCTTTGACAAGGCGGGTATCAAGCGCGTTGTGGGCCGGTTCCTTGTGGCCGCCGATCAGGCGGATGACGTGCCGTTTTGAGATTCCGTTGATGTGAGGCAGAATGGACCGGTCCCACCAGTGCAATCGGGGTGGGGACATGGGATGATCTGCCATGACGATACGTCCAGCTTTCGCGCCCTTTTGATCGCCGCAGCCACCGCAGCGCAGGCCGATGACGCAGAGCTGTGCCGCCTTGGTGCAACGCCCTTGGACGAGCGGGTCGCAGCCTGTGAACGTCTGCTGGACACCGCAGAGGACCGCGTCTCGGCCCTTGTGAGTGTTGGGCGCGCTTATGAGGCCAATCAAGCCTATGAGCAGGCCCTCGGTTGGTACGATCAGGCGCTTGCGCTTGCCCCGGAAAGCGAAACGGCGCTCGGTCGCCGGAGCGTCACATACGGCCACCTCGAACGGTGGGACGCCGCTGAAGCCGATCTAAGGCGGCTCATCGGGGTCAGGCCGGACAGCACCTGGGGCCATTATCGGCTGGGCTTTGTGCTGTCGCAATCCGGGCGGAACGAAGAGGCTGTCGAGGCGTTGGAACGCTCCGTCAGCCTCGGCCCGAACTACTTCTTTGCGTGGGAATTGCTGGGGCGAGTGCAGGAGGAACTCGGCAATCCCGAAGCCGCCGGATGGGCGTATCGGGAAGCGGCGCGTGACGATCCGTTTTACGCCTACGGTCACTTACGGGCCTTTCGGACATTCCGGGATGCGGGTCTTTTGGAAGAAGCGGCCTATCACGCGAGGATCATTTACACGCTGGATCCGAACGAGACCATTCTTGAAAGCTGGTTGCACGAATATGCGGCCAGCTTCGAGCAGCACGATCTGCCGCCATTGCACTGGTCCCCGCCCCCGGAGAATCGAGAGATCCGCTATTTCGCCATTCGCGCCCATGTGGATGATCGCGATGAGATGGAGGCGGCAATTGGCGACCTGATCGGATGGTTCACGGGCACATCCCGCCCGCGTCCGTTTGCGGCCGCTCTGGTTCGCGTGTCCCAGACCGTCGTCGACGATCAAAACCTGTTTCCCGATGCCGTCATCGAGGATGAACTTGTCCAGATGGAGGACAACGGCCGACCCGCACCACGCTATCGGGGCTTGTTTCCCTTCGCCGCCCTGCCATTTGGACCGGACGGGCCGCTGGTTGAACCCCGATTCGACACGGGCGCGCCTTCAGATGCCTGGCCGCTTGTCGCCGGAAATCATGCCGAGGGCAGCGGACGCTTTGTGGTGGATTGCAGTCTCGGGCGAGGATTTCAATATTCAGTGCTCGGCTGCGTTCCAGGGGTCGACCTGGCCGAGCTCGGAGAGTTCGCGTTCAACATCGACGTGTCATCAGAACTGATCCATGTGCCGCTTGGCCTGTTCCAGACATATCGGGTCGATATTGATATGGAGGCCCGTGCCACGATTCTCGGCGTCACGAACGAGCTGCCCTATCAGGCAATTTTCTGGATCGATCCGGGCCTTAACACTTGGATTGCCCGCCGCCTGACCGTGGGTGACGAATATGTCTACAACCTCGCCATGGATGTGATTGAACCGGATTGAGGGTCAGTGCATCAAGATCGGCACCAGCGACGCGACCAGCAGCAAGGCCATCACAATATTGAACGCCCGCAGCCGCGCGCCCGTGCCAAGAAAGCGCTTTACCTGCACGCCCATCCAGGCCCAGACCCCGACCGAGGGCAGGTTGATGCAGGCAAAGATGACAGCGACCATCAGCGCCCCGGTCCAGCCTGCGCCTTCGGGGGCGTAGTTGGTTTGCGCGGTGATCGACATGAAAATGGCCTTTGGATTCACCCATTGGAACGCGGCGGCTTGCAGGAAGGTCAGGGGTGTCCCCACCTCTCCGCCCTCTTTCGGGGGCGCGGCATTGGCAATCTTCCAAGCCAGCCAAAGAAGGTAAGCCGAACACAGCACCGTCAGCACGATCCGAACCGTGGGAAAGCTCTCGAAGACCTGCACCAGCCCAAGGCCCAGAATGAACGTCATGAACCCGTGGCCTAGGCTGACGCCTGCCATATGAGGCAGGGTGCGGGACAGGCCGAAATTCGCACCCGAGGCCATCAGCATCAGGTTGTTCGGTCCCGGCGTGATCGAGGTGGCGAGCGCATAGCCCATGAGGGCAAGGATCAAATCTTGTGTCATGGCGCTGACGCTAGGCTGAATGTGGCGCAATGTAATTGCAAAGTGACATGCTTCACGACAAAATGCGCAAGGAATGACGAAGATTGATGAAAAAGACCGGCAAATATTGCGCGAACTGTCCCGCGACGGGCGGATCAGCAATCTGGAACTCGCCGCCCGCGTGGCCCTGTCGCCCTCGGCTTGTCTGCGGCGGGTGCAGGCGTTGGAAGCGGCGGGGGTGATCACCGGCTATCGCGCTGTGCTCGACCCGGTGAAGATGGGGGTGGGGTTCACCGCCTATCTGACGGTCGGTCTTGGTGAACATTCCAAGCGTGCGCAGGAGGCGTTCGAACGCGCCATTTCCCGCAGTCCTGAAGTCCGTGAATGTCACAACATCACCGGCAACGTGGAATATCTGCTGCGCGTCGAGGCTGCTGATCTGGTGGCCTACAAACGGTTCCACACCGATGTGTTGGGCGACATTCCGCAAGTGGCGACGATTACGACCCATGTGGTCATGTCCTCACCAAAGGACGACCGCGCCTGATTTCCTGAAAGCTCTGAAAATGAAAAAGCGGTGACACCCAGGGAGGAGGAAGGGTGTCACCGCCAGATCTCAGCGTCCTTAAAGGGAGGAGGAGGAGCGCCGATATGTGGGGCCGATTGGAAAGGGAGGAGAAATCCGCCCGGCCCGGTGTTGTGTGATGCGGCGGCACCAGGGAGGAGGAGAGGTGCCACCGCAAATCTACGGACCTAAGGGAGGAGGGCGGTCCGTAACTGTTGCCCCTGTCGGGGCGGAATATCGGGCGACGACACCAGGGAGGAGGAGAGGTGCCGCCGCCAATCTACGGACCTAAGGGAGGAGGACGGTCCGTAACTGTTGCCCCGTCAGGAGCGGTATTTCG